>CAZFSX010000273.1:0-3872 GCA_964522115.1 uncultured Pseudobdellovibrionaceae bacterium
CTTTCTGTCATTATCTTACATTTTCGATGTCGGTGTCTTTCCACTTGCATTTCTTCTTCATTTTTATTTTTCAAAATCTCCACAGAATCTGGGGAGTTCTGTTTTAAAATGAGACGAAAATAAAATTTCTTTATTTTGTTAAAATCGAGCAAAGTATTTACTCAAAAATCCGATAAGTCTTTTAGAGGGGTATATTTATGAGTGACAAAGACCTTATCTATTTTGTCGATGATGAAAAAGAAATCTTGCTATCCTTTGCAGAAATTTTAAGTCATACCTATCGCGTTCGTATCTTTGATACTCCAAAAGAAGTTTTGGAAGCGATTGATATGGGGGAAATTCCTACCGTGGTAGTCTCTGACTTGAATATGCCTGATATGACAGGTCTGGAACTATCTCAACGTTTGATGGAGTTAGGATATGAACTTCCTGTTATTTTAATGTCAGGATATATGGACAAAGATCATTCCATTAAAGCCGTGAACAATGGTGTTTTTGGAATTCTAGAAAAACCTTTTGAACTGAATGCTTTTCGAGACATGATTCATAAAGCCGTTGAAGCTCAGAATTGGAATTTAAAAAACAAAAAATTTCGTGATTCCGCAGCGGACTTCGTGAAAGCTTCGATTGAAGTGATGACGATGTATAAAAAGCGGTACACAGATGCAGAAAGACTTCTGAAAGATCTGGGGTTGATACCAGTTTCTGTCGAAGAACAATTAACTCGTGTGATGGAAACTTCCCAGTTGGAAGAAAAAGTGAATGACCTTGTCACACAATTGGATGACTTAAATAAAGAAGGTGAAGATTCCATTCGTAAGGCAGCTTAACGACGACCTGTCTCTGTCGAAGCTTGTTGCCATAAGGATAAAAATTCAAAATGGGGAGAAAAAGGAAATTGGTCCACAAGGTGGGCCTTTTTTAATGTATAACCCTGTTCGCGCAAGATTTTGGCATCTTTAAGAAAGCTTTCAAAGAAACATGACATGTAAATAATTTGTCTTGGCTTTTCCGTCGGAAGGTCCTTCAGAAAATGACCAAGTCCTGACCTTGCTGGATTAAGCAACAGCGTATCATAATACATTTTGCCTAAAGATTGATGTCTAAAATCACCGTGGAAAAATTCAACTTTGGTTCTGGTGGTGATCGGCCATTTTTTTAAATTGGTCTGAAGTAGATTGATGGTTGGCAAATCCCATTCATAGATATGGAACTCGTCAAAGAAAGGAAGAGTCATGGCCGTCAGCGTTCCTAACCCAGCACCAAACTCTGCACAAGACTTTTTTCTTAACATGGAAGGATCAGAAGTTTGGATAAATTCTTTCAAAATTTTTGAAATACATCGTACAGCAGCTGGTCCAGATTGAGTGAAAGAACCAACAGATCCATATAAGGGCAAGGATTGATCTTGAAAATAGGTCACACTCCACGCTGAGGGAGCGGGGTCTTGCAGACTCCATTTTTGTGGAGTTAAAACAACCTTTTTGCGTTTTTGGCCCATTTCAATTTGAAAATTTTTCTCTGTCAGACGCATCAAGTAGTTAGACTCTTCTAAAAGATACTTGATATCTAAATTGGCCATATCTAACCACAAGCCACGATCACCAGAAGGAGAAACCCGTAGACGACATGACGCTTTTTTAATCTTTTCAGGCAAAGGAATTTGGATAAAATCTTGATGCGCTTTTTGAAGGTCAGGAACAGAAAGAACGCACAAAGCAAGGGGAATCAGTTTTTTTTCCTTCAGAGAAAACATCCCCCAAGACTGATCCGTCCAAGTTAAATCAATACGGTCTCGTCCTTCTGTAACAAAGGCTTGGTGGGTTTCCATTTCTAAATTTTCGTTGAAAGTCTTCCACCACAAGTCTTGAGCTGTTTGAGCTTTAAGATGCATTTGATCTTGTGCAGACAAATGCCACCATGAACATCCGCCGCAGAGCCCCTTATATTTGCAATGAAGAGTATTTTGATTGCTCATTTTATTTCCAAGTTGGTTCTTTGGAAGATACCCAGCTTGGAAAAATAACACAACTTGAAAAAAGACAAACATAGATTTCCGTGCACCCTATTGACAATGGGCAAACCTCGAGGTGGGATCTTTTGAGGACTTTTTATTTCGATGAAGCAAAAAGCTGAATTTTGGAAGTCAGGCAAATCAAAACAGACATGCTAAGGGGGAAATTTCGGATGAAAGCTCAGAATAAAAAATCATTTTTTCATTATCTTTCACTGGTCTTATTTTTTTTCTTCAATACAGGTATCGTTTTTGCTTGGTTATCCACCGAAAATAAAATGGATCCAAACTCAAATCAGAAAGAAAGTCAGAATCAAGCCCTTGCGCAAGAGACGAATTTGATAAGTAAGATGCAGCAACTGACTTTTGTTGGCCCCCGTGCTGGAGAGGGATACTTTTCCAAAGATGGAAAAAAAATGATTTTCCAAGCAGAACGTCAGGATCAAAATCCATTTTATCAAATTTATCAAATGGATTTAAAATCAGGAAAAACGGAACGCATTTCCAGTGGCGATGGCAAAACAACCTGTGCCTATTTTCATCCATCCTCAGATCGCGTGATGTATTCATCGACTCACTTAGATCCGAAATGGTCTGAAAAAGCAAAACAAGAATACGAACAACGCAAACAAAAAGTGCAGCAAAAGTACAGCTGGAGTTATGATGAAAATTTCGATATTTTCGAAAAAAATCTGCGCACAGGAAAAATAACAAATTTAACGAAGACCCTAGGGTATGATGCCGAAGGCGATTATTCTCCGGATGGAAAATGGATTGTTTTTGCAAGCAATCGTTCGGGTTACACAGACAATTTAACCGCGGAGCAAAAAAAATTATTTCAACAAGATCCAAGCTATATGATGGATATTTACAAAATGAAAAGTGATGGCACTCAAGTGCAGAGATTAACCACAGTAGCTGGATATGATGGGGGGCCCTTCTTTTCTTCCGATGGAAAAAAAATAACTTGGCGTCATTTTTCTGAGGATGGGCAAAAGGCAGAAATTTGGGTGATGAATGCCGATGGTCGTGAACAAACGCAGATCACGCGTTCAGGTGTGATGTCTTGGTCTCCATTTTTTCACCCCTCAGGCAAGTACATTATTTACACCAGCAATCTTCTTGGATTTCAAAACTTTGAACTCTTCATTGTGGATGTGGATGGAAAACATGAACCGGTCCGTGTGACATTTTTGGATGGCTTTGATGGTTTACCGGTTTTCACGCCGGATGGAAAAAAATTAAGCTGGACCCGTCGTAATGAAAAAGGGGATTCGCAAATTTATTGGGCAGATTGGGATCATGAAAAAGCTTTAGAGCTATTAGAAATTCCGACAAACTTGCCTGGAACTTTCAAAGCAGGTCTTGACCCTGAAAATTTTCAAAAATGGGTGAAGTATTTAGCCGGTCCCCAGTTTGCAGGTCGAAAGACAGGATCCCAAGAAGAAAAAACTTTGCATCAGTCCTTGAAAAAGCAATTAGAAACTTGGGGCTATCAAGTGCAAATGCAGTCTTTTTCCTTCACATCCGGAGTCAGTTTAGGTTCACAAAATACTTTCACTTTGAATGATAAGTCCTTAGAAATTCAGAAAGATTTTTTACCAGCATCTGTTTCTTCCAATGTGGATGGGAAAACTTTGGATGGACAAATTCAAGATCTTACTTTTGTTGGATATGGTCTTGAGGTTCCAGCAACAACGGATTCTGCGGCCTTTTCTTCGTACAAAGATATCGATGTTCAAGGCAAATGGATCATGATGTTTCGAGATCTTCCCGAGCAGATTTCAGCTTCACAAAAAGCAGCATGGAGTATGGCTGCTGGTTTGATGCACAAACTGAGTGTGGCAAAAATGAAGGG
>CAZFSX010000274.1:0-1655 GCA_964522115.1 uncultured Pseudobdellovibrionaceae bacterium
CACCAGTTGCATAGCCCTGTTTCCGATGGGATCAGGGCTTGGACCTACTATTTTAAGGTTTACATGTACTTAAGCAAGAATACTTGGGGAATGAATTCTACGTGATTCATTCCTTGGGCTTTCGATGAATCCCATTTTTGTCGACAAAAGATATAAGTGAATATTAAAGAAATCTTCATACAATTCGTTCAAATTAAATTCTGGGGCTGTTAAAAAACGCAAAACTCGAGTAATCTCTTTCCCCATGAAGTGGATTTTAGGGTTCTCATCGATATTTTTTATCCAATTGTTTTTTTCGACGGCTGGTGCGTTGGAAGTTATTCAAAATGAAGGTCGCATTTATCTTCAATCACAGAAGTGTGCAGCGATAGAATCTGAACTTCAACTTTTACAAGATTGGACTGTGAAGTTGAATCCAGATAAAGGCTGTCATTTTTCAAAAGACGAAGTGCGGGGGCAGAATTTTTGTCAGTATGACATCACAGAATGTGTTCCTGATCATGTTCAAAAATATCAAGGAAAGAATTCCTATTTTCCAGGTCCAAATTGTTGGAATTTAGCTCTTGTGATGAATGGAATTCTTCCAGCTCTTCGATTTACATCGCAAAAAGAAGCTGCTTTTTATTTCCATTCCCCTTTATGCCATCAGCTGGCGAAGAAGGATGTGAAGCAAGCCGGAGATATTGGTGCGATTCGATCAAAAGATGACAAAGGTGAGTTGGAAGAAGTTCATGCGTTTGTTTATGTTTCGGATCAACTGGCTTATTCAAAAAATGGAGCGTGGAGGGTCGCTTCCTATGAATTAATGAGTTTGAAGGATCTTTTAAATTTTTATGATGTACCGCCCGAAGAAGAGTGTTCAAACTTACAGCAAAAAAATAAAGCTTGTGATACATCTTTAACTTATTTTCGATGCACTCCTATGCCTCAATTTATGAAGAGTTTGGAAGACATTCCTCTTTTTATTTTGAATTTTATCAAAGAAATCGAAGTTTTTGAAAAAGCTCTTCAGGATCGTACATTGAATGGATATATCCTGCCAGAAGATCGGATTGCAATTTTTATTCAATCCGTGAATGATTTTATTCTGAGTCTGGAAAATGATATCAAGTTGAAAAAAGTTGATCCGTCTGAAAATAAAAAATTATTATTGCAAAGTATTGAATATCGAATCTCATCGATCAAAGACCAGTTGGGTTACACCAAAGATAGAAAATGGGAAAGTCAGCTTGGAAAACGTCAAAAAAGAATCCAGAGAGATTTACGTTTTTTTCAGGAGAAAAAGTAAATGCCAAGTTTTAACCCCATAAGGACAAGTGTATTTCAACCTGGTAAGTCTCTTGTGAAATTTATTTTGGAAAATCTTCCCGCAGATCAAGTTCAGGATTCGATGATATTGGCGATCACATCCAAAATTGTCAGTCTTTCAGAAGATCGTTTGGTCAAAAAAGAATCTATTTCCAAGGCAGACTTAATTCAAACAGAGGCCGATCGAAATTTTGGTCAAATTGGGCATGGTTGCTACCTGACAATCAAGCATGGTCTTTTCATAGCTTCGGCAGGAATTGATGAGTCCAATTCTGAGGCTGGAGAGTATATTCTTTACCCCAAGGATCCCTTTATCAGTGCCAGAAACATATGGGTAGAATTGCGAA
>CAZFSX010000274.1:1665-3776 GCA_964522115.1 uncultured Pseudobdellovibrionaceae bacterium
TTCACATACAAGTCCTTTGCGGAAGGGTGTGACGGGGATCAGTTTATCTTACTGGGGCTTTCATGGCGTGAAATCGATGGTCGGGACTTCTGATTTATTTGGAAGAAAATTACAGATGACCAATATCAATGTGGCAGATGCTTTGGCCGCAGGAGTGACCCTATTCATGGGCGAGGCAAATGAGTGCCAACCTTTGGCAACAATCTTGAATTCAGGAGTGACCTTCGTCGAAGAAATAGACCCAAAGGAGTTGCAAATTCCATTTGAACAAGATCTTTACCTCCCTTTTTTACTGAAAGACTCTATTTGATTTTGCATACTGGAGCGCGTATAAGCTCTGAGTACAGCGCATAAACCACAATGCCAGTTGAGCCTGTTCAAGGGGAGTTAATTCCAAATGTTCTTGATTGATTTGAAATCTTTTCGAAAAAGGATCTTTTTGTATTTTTGTTTTTCATTGAGTCTATCCGTAGCTCAAGTGGATGAAAAAACAAAAGTTAGTCATTCTTTTGATTCTCAACGGACCCTTCAGTTTGCACTAGAAAATTCTCCTCAAATTCATAATATCAAGCATAAATTAGGCATTTCTGTCCTGGAAGAAGAAATCGCCAAGGCGAAGATGTTGCCAAGTTTTGACTTAACAACGAAGCATGGAGTTTTGGATAATTCAACACGAGGGGCAGCTCCAGGGTCTTGGTTGAATGAATGGAATTTAGCGTTGACAAGCTCAATTTATGACAATGGTGTTAGTTGGTCTCAGTCAAAAATATCATCACTGAATAAAACCATGAACCAGCTTATGTTTCAGGATCAGAGAAATAAATTGATATTAGAGATACTTACCCAATACATCAATTATTCATTGTCAGCTGAAAGTTTAGAAGTTCAAAACAAGCAATTTCATTTAGTGCAGAAACAGTATGACAATATTACTCGTGACTATCATCGAGGCCTTAAAACAAAAAGTGATTATCTCAGGTTTAAAACTCACCTGAGTCGAAGTCAGATTGATCTTGAAAGTGCCAAATCAAACATAGAAAAATCAAAACAAGAACTTTTGAAGGTGATGGGGTATAGGTCAAAAGACAATGCGGAAATTCAATTTATTCCCATCAACTTAGGTTCTGTATCAACGCAGTTTTCGCCAAGTCTATCTTTTGAAAATCATTTGCAATTCAGAATTTCTGAAATTCAAAAAACAATCAATGAATCGCAAAGATCCCTAGTCGACCGAAAAAACTATCCAGAATTAACGTTTGTTGCTGGATTAAGTTATAGCAATTCAAGTTATTGGGGTGCAGATACTTCAGTGTCAGAAAATCCTCAGTTTGGATGGAATGCAATCTTGAATATCAAGTATAATCTTTTTGATTGGGGCATTCGAAAAAAGGATTCAGAGGTTGCGTATCTTCAGATGCAGGTGAAAAAAAACGAAATCGATGGAACACTATTAGATTTGAAGTCATCTATTTTACAAATTCAGTCACTTCATCAACAACATCAAAGAAACTTTTCGCTGATTCAAGAATTATTAGATCTTGAAAAAAGCAATCTTCGTTCTGTTGAAATAGATTATCAAAATGGGAAGGCTCATTATTTAGATTTGGTTCAAGGATTGAATAATTTAGCAGATGCTGAATTGAAATATTATTCCGCAGCAGCGAATCTTGAAACAACTAGATATCAATTACTCTACCATCAAGGAAATTTGTATGAAGAAGTTATTCAACGCTAAAGTCATCTTGGTCATATTCATATTCCTGCTTTCGATGGGTTTCGTATTTCAGTATAAGTTCAAAACAAATTCTACTCATCCAATGGTGGGAATTGGAGAAGTTGTTCGTGGGGATTTAATTCAAAGAGTGACAATTGCAGGAACAGTTGTTCCTTTAAAAAAGACGATTGTGACGGCTCCTTATGATGGTTATGTGAAGAAATTGTTTGTCAAAGTCGGAGACGACGTCAAACAAGGGGATCCGATTGTGAGTATCGCACAACTACTTCAATCAGGTGACGAAATCTTTCCCCTGCGATCACCATTTTCTGGAGTGGTTGTGCAGATTGAAAAAGCAGAGGGTGAATTTGTTAAAGCTGGAGACTCTAAAGAGTTT
>CAZFSX010000275.1:0-3771 GCA_964522115.1 uncultured Pseudobdellovibrionaceae bacterium
CTTTGGCATTGCGGAAAATTTGCAACAAATTTTAGATTTAAGCTTATTAGGAATCATCATTTTATTCTTTGTTTTAGGATGGAAATCCTTGGACCTTGGACCGTCGATCGCAGCTTTCGTTATTCAAAGAAAATTTGCAATGTTCATTCTAAGTCTTGTTTTGCTTTATGGGTGGTTAATTACTCCGACATCGGCCCTGTTACGCTTGATTTTTGCTCCGCTGATTTACTTTGTCTTTTTGTTTTGGGCGAAGGTCTGGACGATCAAGTCCAAAGACTAAAAAAGACATCAAAGCCTGTCCTGGCCTGCCTATCCTTGGCGAAAAAAGCGAATCTGGTTTTAATCAATCAGATTCCTTGGGAGGAAGTGCATGCCACGGATGGCTGTTTTTTTACTTGGTCAATGGATGATCTCTTTTGCATTAGCAGGGGTGGGATATGGAACTTACAGTTTGCGTTCCATTGATCCTCAGTTCGGTGGAGTGGAAGGTAAATTTGTTTTACGTCCCTTGGATTCGCAGAATGATCTTTTTGAAAGAACTGTGAACCTATTGGATCAACAGTATCAGGGGTATTCTTTAGTTCAAGTTTGGCAAGGCCTGTGTGATAAATCAGGAAATTGTTCTGCAGAAATTCGTCAGGTGCATTTTATCAAAAGCATCCATATTGATGGTAAGACATATCAAAGATCAAAAGATGCTCCGAAGGTTCATGTTGAAAAATTCGTCCTTAAACCAGTCGGGGTCAATGCAGAACTACAACGAAAGTTCAGCACAGAGGATTTGCGATGGATCAGTCAGGATCAATCCTTCACTGTGGATGATGAATACGTGGAACGAGCTTCTCATCATAAAATACCTAAGTTGATGAGAAAAATGATGGATTATTTTTTGAAAAAATATCATCAAGACGATTTTGTTAAATCCTACGCTGACCAAGATCGCTACAAAGATGGAGTTCATTTTTTTGTGCGTGATCGTCGAGGCTATACTTTTTATCAAACACATTCCAAAAGTTTGTTGTTGTGGAATAAATCGATGGATCCAATATCTATGGAAGAAGAAAAAGTCAGAAGAAATGCATTTGCATTTTCTTTGAACACGAAGGCAAAAGCATGGGATGAAAAAGTAGCTTCCAAACATCTTGCACCAGGGGGTGTGATTCTTCCCTACCGATCTGATGGTCAATTTGAAGAAGACAATGATACAGCATTGTGGACGGGCAGCTACGTGGCTACACAAGGTTACCGCTGGTTGGCCACTTCAGATCAGGAAGCTCTGACCTTGATGAAAAAATCCTTAGCAGCTTTAATTACGATGATTGAAATTGCAGATGGAACGGATGATTTTGCTCGTTCTTTAAAAAAGATCGATGGAACCGAAGTTTTGCCCCAGGACTGGAAGGCTGGGCAGGGAAACTATCAAGGTTTGGCATGGAAGATGGGTGGAAACAATGACATGTTCAAAGGATTTGCCTACGGATTTACTGTTGCATTGATGGCGTTGCCCAAAGAAGAAACATTCTTAAGAAATAAGATCTTGATCGCGACAAAAAAATTATTGGGTAAAACTATTATACGCAATGATTATACAAACTCTTCCAAGTTGATTGGTTTGATCGCCGTGATGGAGCCCACAGAAGGTCATTTAGAAACCTACCATTGGAAATACCAAAATGCAGCGCATACCATTCTGGGGCCGAAGTACACGGCTGGCATTTCTGACTGGAGCGGAAATCACCTTGGAACTGTGGGATTGGTGACAGATATTCTGATTGCAAAATTAAATCATGATTCACAAATTGAAGACCAACAAAAAAGAGTCCTTGCTGATTATTGGGAAAAGTTAAGATCCACAGATCAGCATTTGATGACCATGGCAACTTGGGGAGTTGCAAGATCTGTGTGGAGTTCTGAAGAGTTTTCAGAACGTATCGGAGATTTGCAAAATGGAATTTGGGGATTACGGGAATTTCCTATTGAAAAACCTGGTTTTGATGGAGAAGTTGATCATTCTCTTAATCCTAATTGGGTGATTTCGCCTTTTCCACGTTTATTTTGGAAATACTTTGTGAAAAAAGATTTGCCAGCATCTTTTGGATATCAGGGGATCCAAAGCATGCCCCTTTTCCAAATGGCAGTCTTCGATGATAATTATATTTGGAAAAGTGCATCCTTTCGATTTCGTACCAAAGTAAATAAGAATGTGACTTATGCGGGAGTCGATTATTTGCATGCCTATTGGTTGGCACGTTGGTCTGGAATTGTCAGTGATAAAATGTAAGACGTAATAAAGGTTCATTAGTGATAAAAAAAATTTTTTCGCAGATTCAACAGTTTCTGCATGAACAAGAGAAAAATACTTTTAGCTTCGAGTTGATGCGAGGCCAGGGTTATATTTTGTTCTTTTTTATTATTACGACAAGCATGTTCATCTCTTCGATTCTTTCCTTCGTTTCCTTTTTTGGAGGGGCTTGGAGTGCTGGCTTTATACAGTTGGGAACTGTGGCGGTGATGGGGTCCGCTCTTCTTATTTTTAAGAAAACTAAAAACCTGGTTTGGGCAGCGAATTACACTTTAGCTTTAGGGTGGGTCAGTAGTTTCTTCCGTGCCTATCAGATGGGAGGAGTGGCTTCACCGAATTTGATGATGAATGTTATGATTCCTTTGATCTCTTTTATTATGCTTGGGACGGGATGGTCTTTCTTTTGGTATGTAGCCTATCTTTCCATAGTTGTGATTTTGGGCCCAGCAGCGGAAACTCTGGGTTTAAACGTAAATCCACCCAACAATCCAGAGTTTTTAAACACAGCAAGATTTATGAATTATTTCAGTCTGTTTACACTGACAACAGCTGTGATGTGGTTTTTTTCACGCAGAATTCAAATGTTTTTACAGATTATTCAAACACAAAGAGAAGAAAAAGCAAACTTGGTGAAAGTTCTTTCTCATGATTTGTCGACTCCTGTTCAGGTGATGATTGGTTTATTATCCAGATTTCCAGATGTGACAGAAGAAAAAAAGATAGAGTATCTTCAAAGAATGAAAAAGTCAGTAGAATCGATGTCAAAGATTCTGAATCATGTGAAAGAAGCAGAAGCCGTCAGTTCTGGGAAAAAACAACTCTTTCTGGACAGAGTTGATTTAGTTGAGTCGTTGAAAGAATTGCAGTTTGTATTTACAGAAATGCTTTCTCAAAAACAAATCCAGTTGGAATGGCAATATGATTCTTCTGAAAAATTTGAAGTGATTGCAGATCGTACATCATTGATCTATCAGGTTCTGGCAAATTTTTTTTCCAATGCTGTGAAGTTTACGCCTCGTGGAGGAAAGATCATTTTTATCCTTTCAAAAAAGTCAAATCATGTCGTTTTGCAATTAAGAGATCAAGGAATTGGTATCCCAGAGAATATTTTAAAAAATGTTTTTTCCTACGATCATTCCACCTCACGAAAAGGTTTAAATGGAGAAGTCGGGACTGGTTTTGGAATGCCTATTGCGAAGTCTTATTTGGATCGATTTCATGCCAAGGTTTCTATTGAATCCAAAGTAGATTCCAATGGGGGGGGGAATTCCTACACTCAGGTTTGCATTGAATTCCCTGTCATCGAAAATCATGGAAAAAGTTTAGCGGCTTAAATCATCGCCCGGTTTTGTTTTGTTACTTTTGATCTGTCTCTTCTACATTTTTTAATTCGCAAATTTCAATTTCTTCTTCAGAAAGATGTCGAATCTGGTACGTTTTTTCAGGATCTAAACTTTGCGTTGCAATCG
>CAZFSX010000276.1:0-3764 GCA_964522115.1 uncultured Pseudobdellovibrionaceae bacterium
TGGTATCTTGGAACTCATCCACCATCACTTGTTGAAATTGAGTTTGAATCTCGTGCAAAATAGCAGGATGGTGCTTGAAGAGTTCTAAGGGCTTTAAAAGCAGCCCTTCAAAATCGACGACACCAAGTAGTTCCATTTTTTTTAAATATTTTGGAAGAAGAACCTCGGCCACTTCATCGTATTCATCGGTGGCTTTCAGCGTGGCACGGCCCTTCACGCGAAGTTCATTCATCAGCTCGACAACTTTTTCTAAATCGAACTTGTCTTTTCCCACCACGCGAATTTCCTTCAGAAGATCTTTCACAATCGACTGAGCATCGGAAGAATCCATGATTCCAAAATTTTTAGGAAGACCAGCTTCTTTATGATATTTGCGAAGCAACTGAAGACCAAAACTGTGGAAGGTTCCTGCCCAAATTCCTTTAGCAGCCCTTCCTACCTTGGCCGCAACACGATGTTTTAACTCTCGTGCGGCTTTATTGGTAAAAGTTAAGACACAAACTTGCTGAGCAGCCACCACTCCTTCAGCGATCATGCGACCTGTGCGAGACACTAGCACCGTGGTCTTGCCACTTCCAGCTCCTGCCAGGATCAACAAAGGACCATGATCATGCATCACGGCCTTGGCTTGTTCAGGATTCAGTCCTTGAATCCAGCTCATGATTACGCTCGGTTGTGGATCAATGTTTTCACTTCGTCTTTGAAAACAATTTCCACACGGTCAGGGAATGTTGCACGCACAAAACCCAAACCAAATTTAGGATGATCGACTTTATCGCTGTTTTGATAATTTGTTTTCATGGAATAGGCCTGAGCCGCTTCCGAAGCATGGGCTGCTAAAAATGTATGGTATTCATCCGAATGAGAAGAAGCTGATGAGCGCGCACGCGATGCTGATAAACCCGTGGATGAACTTGAACGTCGAACACTGCTTCCGCTGCTGCGGCTGGAAGAGCTAGCACTGCGCTCTTGGACTTTTGGAAGTTTGTAAACTTTAGAACCACCACAAACTTCACAACGAACTTTTGCTGTTGTTGTCGAAGTGTGAGCAAGAACTCGGTGGTACCTTTCTGCTCCACATTTTTTACATTCAAGATAAATAGACTTCGCGACCGTAGGCAGACTCATTTCAGACATTGATGATTCCTTTTCTAAAAAAGATCTTTGTGTTTAAAGACTGTCAGTGTCTCCGTCAAACCTTTTGATGAAATTTCCGAGGCGCTTAAGAAAAAAGGCCCCTCTCCTGCCTGAATTTTTTCATGCAAAGAGATTTGACTTTTTTCACTTGTTGGATCGATCACAAAACCAGCAGATTGGTATTTTTCTAAAAAGGCCAGATCAGGTTCTCGCGTGAAAAACTGCATCCAATTGGCCGTATCCACCTGGGCTCGATAGGTGATGGTTTTAGCGTGGGAATGCACAGGCGTATAGGCCGTCAAAATCTCTAAATGCCCATAGTGAGAGTGCAATTTCAGGGCTGGCCCCGCCCACTGAGTCATACCACAGCAAGTCTCGACATTGGCGTACCATAAGCCAAAAGCCTTCGATAAAAAGCCAAGCCCGTAATAGCGATGTTCTTCTTTCAACATGCTGTTGATGCTGCATAAATTATGAGCAACCCACTCTCCCTTTTTCATCGTCGGAATGATGATAAAGAGGGACAAGGGGGTCCATTCCTGATCCGCCGAGGTACGCATCACCTTACGCACCGCCTCTGGAAGGGATTCCGTGCGCGCCGCAAATCCTGCCACAAAACCAGGCATCACCGCGCAATCATAAAACACCCAACGAGGCATCGCCATATTGGCAGGGCCAAAGGCATTGCCTTCGATGTAATAAATCTGCTCGGCAAATTCAATTTCATGAATGTCCAAGGGATTTTTATAAACAACAGGATGATCATTGAACCAATCCAAATGATGTCTTGAGCCCGGCGCCTGAATCCGATTGTCAGGGCGAACAAAAACATAGGGACGGATATCCGCACTGGCCATCCATGAGGCCTTACGAAGCAATGGATTCATTGGGGACCTTTCTTGGATGGGGATTTACGACTGACGGGTGACATGCCACCTCCAATGTGGGTAAAGCTCGATTCCCTCGCTAGCGATAGAAACACAAACTCCCCCGAAATTTTTTCGCTGCTGATAGCGAGATTGATTCAATACGACTAAATCTAAAGGCCACTGTGGCGACAGAGGACCATCTTTCCTGAGCTTTTCAGAAAAATCCTTGATCGACCACGTATCCGGAATTATCACAACCAGATCCAGATCTGATTTTTCCGTCATCTCTTGTCGAGCTGCAGAACCAAAAAGAAAAACCATAGACTGAGGCTCCAGTGCTTTGACACGCGCAAGGATAGATTCCAGAATTGGAAAAAAATAATCATAATTTTCAATTTTTTTTAATTGAAGAATTCCCATGACCTGAAACTACCGCATGGGCTTTCCTGCTGTCGAGGGAAATGTGGGATATTATTTTGTGCCAAAGACCTCGCCAAATGTCTTCTGAAGACTTGGCCTTTGCTGAGCTCCGCTGGGGAAACTCACTCGAGTCAGAGGGCCATTGGTTTCTCGAGTCAACGAACCATTGGCTTGTGGACTCTTGAGCCCCGGAAGGACAACGTTCGCTTCTGTTTTCGCTTGCGTAGGAAGAGCTTTCATTTGATTGGCCAGCTTGGATAACTCGGCCTCTTGATTTTTTCCTTTGAAGTGAACGACCTCAACGCCATTCACTTTCACCGCCAGATCCATTATTTCAGAAGTGATCATCCCTGTGATCCCGCAACCTTTTTGTTGCTGAATGACTACAAGTTGAGTCACCTTCGAAGAAGACGCTGTTTTCGACATCTTCATAATCTGCGCTTGTAGGTCAGGGACGTCACATCCCTTGTTTGCAAGACCTGAAAGTAGTTGATTGAAAGAATCTTCTTTGGAAGAGAGCTGATTGCGTGGAGAGGATGCCCCTTGCAATTCTGCAACTTCCTTTGCATATCCAAGCTCCGACAGAGACTGAAAAAGATTTGACGGAAACTTCTTTGACTGAGACTTTAGGCATTCTTGGTCCAAGGAAATATTTTGCGATTTCAGTTGCTTTAAAACCGGAACAACTTTTTCAGCATAACTTGCCATTTGCTGTTCTCGTCGAGCTTGATAGGCTTGCATTTTGTCATTATCAGCACCCACAAGACCAATTCCGGCGGTCTTCCAAATAACAGGAGAATTTAGCCCGCAAAGGTATCCAGAATCTCTCTGCACAGCTTCTGCAAATTTATCAATGAGATTTTTTGAAATGGCTTTTTCACTTTTCTGATTCAGAGACTTCATCATCAAAATATTTGTAGAAAAATCTTTTTCATCTATGGATCCATTTTGCAATTTTTCTTGAACTTGCTTGAGTCTTGCTTGAGCTTCGGGGTCCATGTAACCAAAGAACAACATATCCTGTTGAAAAAGAGCTCTTCTCCCTAGGCTGGTCAATTGATCAAATTTGGAAAGAAGAGCCTCGGCTGGCTTGGAGCGAGCTGATTCAAGTTGTTTTAATAATTCTACATTGTAATTTTCTGAACTTTGAACCATCGCCAAAGAGGGCAACTTATCGTACAAATGATCATTTTGCTTAGAATAAATCGAAGATCCCGCCAAGTTTTCAGCGGCAGCTTTTAAAATTTCCGCTTTTTCTTTGGGTTTATAGTTCGTGGAATTTAAATCATTCGTGATTGTTTGTTTAATTGTCTCCAAATCTTCCCCTGATGCATAAGG
>CAZFSX010000277.1:0-3762 GCA_964522115.1 uncultured Pseudobdellovibrionaceae bacterium
AAAAATCTCGCCCGATTCTTGTTCACAAAGTAGAAGATGCTACAGGAAAAACTTTAGTACAGAATATCGAGTTGGACGAAATGTTTACGAAAGCACAGGCTGAAATCAATCAGAAGATGGAGGAGCGTCGTACCGCCTATCTTCAAGCGACTTCTCCTAATCCTCCGACAACAGATGCTCAAGGGAATCCCATTCCTGTTCCTGCCAAACCCATCGATTATTCCAAACGACCAGAGCCGAATTTATTTTTTGAAGATCCTGATCAGCTGATTAAACCTCAAACAGCCTATCTGATGACATCTTTGCTGAAAGGTGTTGTTGAAGACAAACATGGAACAGGACAAAGAGCGCGTGCCTTAGGGCGCGAGGTTGCTGGCAAAACTGGAACCACCAATGGATACTTCGATGCCTGGTTCATTGGATATACCTCCCAAATTGCAACAGGCGTGTGGGTTGGATTCGATCATGAAAAAACTTTGGGCAAAGGTGAGGTCGGTGGTCGTGCCGCTCTTCCCATTTGGCTGGACTACATGAAAGATGCCCATGAGTCTTTACCCATCACAACCTTTCCCATACCCCAGGGAATTGTCTTTGCAAATATCGATGGAGAAACAGGGCAGCTGGCAAGTGCGACTTCCAAAAATGTGATCCGTCAAGCCTTTGCAGAAGGTACTGAGCCCACAGGCCATCGCAATAAAAAAGATGAAGAAACTGATTTCTATAAAGAGGATCTTTCCGAATGAAAAACATTCACCTTTGGGGGGTGAAGCAAAACAACCTCAAAAATATTGAAGTTAAAATTCCGTTGGGATCATTCACTGTCATCTGTGGACCCAGTGGTTCTGGAAAAAGTTCTTTAGCTTTTGAAACTTTGTTTGCAGAAGGACAACGACGCTTTATCGAGAGCATGTCAAATTATGCTCGACAATTTCTGAATAAAGCACCAAAGCCTGACGTCGAGGGAGTGGAAAATATTCCACCCGCCATTTCCATTGAACAAAAAAACTCTGTTAAAAATAGTCGATCCACGGTTGGGACAACCACAGAGTTGATTGATTATTTGCGTTTGTTATTTGAAAAAATTGGGGTCAGCCATTGCCCCACCCATCATATTCCAACAACGAAACAAAGTACGACTCAAGCTGCAGACCTGATTCTTCAAAAATTTGAAGGACAACGTGGGTATATTTTAATTCCTATCCATCGCACCCATCGCATTGCTGAAGATAAGGCTTTATTGTCCTTACTTTTGCAAGACGGATTTACTCGTATTTTTCGACCGAAGCCCGATCCGACTTCATCGGAAAAAAGTTCCAAGAAAAAAGTTGCGAAAAAGAAGGTCTCGACAACATCCAAAAAACCAACAGATGCTTCCTTGGATGTTGTCGATCCGGTTTTTTCCATCGATCATTTTGAGTTGGTGGAATTGCAGGATCCAAGCGTGATGAAGCAGGGCCTGCCAGAAGCAAGTTTTTATTTGGTCATGGATCGATTGGCATTTTCTTCTGAAGACCGAGGTCGCTTGGTGGATTCCTTGTCTCAGGCCTATCAAGCCAGTATGAAATTCAACAGCAACCTGACCCATCGACAGGCCAAAGTTGTCACAACCGACAATCAACTTCTGCATTTGAGTGAAGAAAATTCTTGTCCACTTTGTCAATATACGCCACCTCGGTTAACGACCAAATTATTGAGTTTTAATTCTCCGTTAGGTGCCTGCCCCACATGCAAAGGGTTTGGAAATATTTTGGATGTGGATGAAGCGAAAGTTGTTCCCAACCCCAATCTAAGTCTTTCTCAAGGCGCACTGAATCCTTTCACAATGCCCAGCGCGGAACAAGATCGGAAAGCCTTATTTGCCTACTGCAAAAAAGCAAAGATCGACTTACACACACCTTGGAGCAATCTTCCCGCGGCCCATAAAAAACTACTTTGGGATGGCAGCGACGAATTTTTTGGGGTCAAAGGATTGTTTCAGTTTTTAGACCAAATGAAATATAAAATGCATGTGCGTGTGTTTATTGCTCGTTATCGCAGTCCCTTTCAATGTCCAGATTGTCAGGGCAAACGCCTGCGTCCCGAAGCCCAACACGTTCTTTTGCATGGAAAAAATATTCCTCAATTATCTGATATGACCGTAGAAGAACTTCATCGCTTTTTTGAAACGACAACATTTTCAAAACATGAAATTCAAATTGCCAATGAGGCTCTGAAGCAAGTTCGAGCTCGGCTCAAATTTCTCATGCAAGTGGGTGTTAGTTATCTGAGCTTGAATCGGGAAACTCGTACTCTTTCGGGCGGTGAATATCAAAGAATTATGCTTTCGAATCAGCTTGGGATGGGATTATCACAGACACTGTACGTTTTAGATGAGCCCACGGTAGGATTGCACCCTCGGGATAATGATCGATTGATTTCTATCATGAAGGATTTGAAAGAACTTGGTAATACTCTTGTCGTGGTTGAACACGATCATGATGTGATTCAAAATGCTGACCACGTCCTTGAAATGGGTCCTGGCAGTGGACAAATGGGAGGTGAAATTGTTTTTGAAGGAACAACTCCCCACTTTTTGAAATCTGAAACATCCTTAACAGCAAGCTATCTTCGCCCTTCTGCAAACTGGGTTCCTCTTCGCATTGTTCGCCCTGTGAATATTGATGAGTACAAATTCAAAATCACAGTTAAAGGAGCTCGTGGCCATAATTTAAAAAATGTCGACGTGCAAATTCCTTTGCACCGGTTGGTCGCAGTTTCTGGTGTCAGTGGATCTGGTAAATCCACTCTGATCACTCAAACTTTGTACCCAGCCTTGGCTCGGTTCACGAAGCAGGATTTTCTGCCCACTCAAGACCATGATGGAATCGAAGATGCAAATCTGATCAGTGAAGTTGTTATGATTGATCAATCCTCGATAGGAAAAAATGCTCGTAGCAATCCTATGACTTACATGAAGACCTTTGATCTGATTCGAAACTTACTGGCAAGCACACCTGAAGCAAAACAGCGCAAGTACACTCCGGGTACATTTAGTCTGAATGTAGATGGTGGTCGTTGTCCTTCGTGCAAAGGTACTGGATTTGAAGAAATTGATATGATGTTCATGGACAATGTGCTGATTCCTTGTGATGTCTGCGATGGAAAAAAATATAGGGATGAGATTCTAGAAATTGAGTACAACAAGAAAAACGTTAGCGATATTTTAAAAATGACGGTGGCTGAAGCCATGAATTTTTTCGTCGCTCACCCTCAAATTCGACGTCATCTTTCTTTGTTGAAGGAAGTGGGCTTAGACTATTTGCAACTGGGTCAGCCGGCATCCACTCTTTCTGGTGGTGAAAGTCAGCGTTTAAAAATTGCTCGAGAACTGAACAATGCCAATTCACGCTCTACTCTTTATATTTTAGATGAGCCCACCACAGGTCTTCATTTCCGTGAAATTGAATTGCTGATGAAGGTTCTGAATAAACTAATCGAAGCTGGCGGAAGCGTCCTTGTTGTTGAACATAACCAAGATGTTCTTCGTGGTGCTGATTACATAATTGACATGGGGCCTGATGCTGGAGACAAAGGCGGTCAAGTTGTTGCTTGTGGATCACCCGAGCAAATCATGAACAACCCATCAAGCTTGACAGGCCAACATTTACGGCGCTACATCGATGCCATGAGTCCCTCTACAAAAAACTGGAATCAAATATGAATATTTATTTTAAAAGAATTTTGAGCGAGCTTTCTTTCCACAAGAAACGAGTTGCCGTCGTC
>CAZFSX010000278.1:0-3761 GCA_964522115.1 uncultured Pseudobdellovibrionaceae bacterium
AGCCAGGTAGATAGACATAAATCGGAGAATCAAGGATGAGTACAGAGTCATCTCTTTCTTTTATGGATCATCTTGTTGAACTTCGTTATCGGATTATGAAAAGCCTTTGGGCTATTCTTGCAGGTATGGTTGTTTGCTATAATTTTAGTGGTCAAATTTTTGATGTTATCCGCGCCCCAATCCATCCATACTTACCTTCTGGTGGCTTAGTTTTTACATCCCCACTTGATAAATTTATAGCTCACCTTAAGATCGATTTTTTCGGTGGCATTCTTTTATCTTGTCCTTTTTGGATTTACCAACTCTGGAAGTTTTTAAGTCCTGGACTTTATGATCGCGAACGTCGATTTGCATTTGCTTTCATCGGAGCAGGAACAAGCCTTTTTGCTGCGGGCGTAGCCTTTGCTTATTTCTTGGTTCTTCCCATGGCATTTCAGTTTTTAATGACCTTTGGCGGTGATGTTGACAAACCCATGATTACGATCGAAAAGTACTTATCTTTTTTTGTCACGACGTCGTTAGGTTTCGGTTTGTCTTTTGAAATGCCTCTTGTCATTACTATATTAGGAATGCTGGGTATTGTTTCTCAAAAATTTCTCAGAGAAAAGCGTCGCTATGCGATTCTGATTATTTCCATCATTTCCGCGGTGATCACTCCTCCTGATCTGATCAGCATGGTGATCATGCTTGTTCCAATGGTGCTATTGTATGAACTTTCTATTATTACAGTTGGCTTCGTTGCTCCAAAAAATGATTTGGATTTAGAGCAAAGCCCCACTGAAAACTTTTAGTCGGCTAAGGAGCCTCAAACTTAATCAGGATGGCTCCTGATTCCACGCTATCCCCTTGTTTCACGCAAATTTCTTTGACACGAACTTCATGAGAACTGCGCATTTCGTTTTCCATTTTCATGGCTTCCATGATCAGCAATGGCTTATTGGCTTTGACTAAATCTCCAGGCTTCACAAAAATTTCTATGATTTTGCCTGGCATTCCTGCCTTCAGTTCCATCTCTCCACCAAGGCCACCACCTCGTTTCAATGAACGATGCAAAAGCATTTCATCATTGAAAATCTTAATGGTTCGAAAGGCGTTGCGCGTGAAAACGGTGTATTCTGTGTCTGAGCCAATGACGTCCACAAGATAAGAGCTACCTTTGAATAAAAAGCTAATGTAGCTTTCTGCTTTTTTAAAATCAGTTTTGGAAACATCGTAGTGGACCCAATCTTGACCTTCTTCTTGCAAAGAAATTTTCCATTGCGTGCGAGTTTCGCCAACATCAATTTTAAATTTTTTACCCTTCAGCTCTGCTTCAAAATACATACTACATCCTTAGCTGCATCTTACGACCAATTTTTTTCCAATGAGACAGCACATTCCACTGACGAACATCTTTAGCACGGCGGTCATTATAGGCCGTAATCGCTGCGGAAATCAGAAAGACATGATCATCCACTTCTTTGAACATCTCTGGCTCTATCACTTCAAAGTTTTTTTCTAAAAACTGAGTGGTGTAGGAACCATCTTTAAATTTAGGATGTTGTAAAATTGATTTATGTAAAATGATATTCGACTTAATTCCCGTTAATATAAATTCTGTTAATGCTCTTTCCGCACGACGAATGGCCTCATCCCGAGTTTCTCCCCAAACAATCAGCTTCGCGATCATGGGATCGTAATAAATGGGTACCTCGTATCCTGGGTAAGCATAGGAGTCGACACGAACAAAGGGCCCTTGAGGATGTCGACAGGCTCGAATCACGCCGGGTGATGGTTTGTAGGTTGAAGGATCTTCTGCACAAATGCGGCACTCAATTGCGTGGCCCTTTTGTACTAAATCCTTCTGTGCAAAACTTAAGGGTTTCCCCATCGCTACCATCAACTGTTCCCGCACAAGGTCTACACCGGTCGTAAGTTCTGTGATGGGATGTTCCACCTGCAAGCGGGTATTCATCTCCATGAAGTAGAAGTCTTTTGTTTGATTGTCGAAAATAAATTCAAAAGTTCCGGCGCCAATGTAGTTAATGGACTTCGCTGCTCGCACAGCGGCATCTCCCATTTTAGTTCTCACCGCAGGAGGAACAGATGGGGACGGAGCCTCTTCCATAATTTTTTGATGACGTCTTTGCACCGAACATTCCCGTTCAAAAAGATGAACAACGTTTCCGTGCGTATCTCCAAAAACTTGAATTTCAATATGCTTTGGATCTGTGACAAATTTTTCAATATAAACAGTGCTATCTGCAAAATAATTCAAGCCTTCGCTGCGGCAGGCACGAAAGGCGCTTTCTAATTCTTTTTCAGCATGCACAACACGCATGCCTTTTCCTCCGCCCCCAGCACTTGCTTTGATGATCACTGGAAGTCCAATTTTACGAACTACTGCTAACGCATCTTCGACAGTTTCAACAGAGCCATCACTTCCTGGAACAGTTGGCATATTAGCTTTTTTCATCAAAGCTTTGGCCGATAATTTATCGCCCATGGCTTCAATGTTTTCAGGAGTTGGTCCAATAAAAACAATCCCTGCCGCTTGGCATGCACGAGCAAAGTGAGTATTTTCAGATAAAAAACCATAACCCGGATGAACAGCATCCACATTGGCTTTTTTTGCAACCTCTAAAATTTTTTCGTAATTTAAATAGGACTCTTTGCTTGGAGCTGGGCCTATATTATAGGCTTCATCCGCAAGAAAAACATGCAAACTATCTCGATCGGCATCACTAAAAACTGCAACGGACTGAATTCCCATTTCCCGACAGGCTCTGGTGATCCGTATGGCGATTTCTCCACGATTCGCAATCAATACCTTCTTAAACATCACGCCCCCTTAAAGTGGAATATTCCCATGCTTTTTGGCGGGATTCGTATCCCTTTTGTTCTTCAACATTTCTAAAGAATCAATGATGCGTTTTCGAGTCATAGCAGGTTCGATCACTTCGTCCGTGTAGCCTAATTCTGCAGACACATAGGGATTACTAAATTTATTTTCATACTCTGCCGTTAAGCGTGCTTTTTCTGCCGCTGGATCTTTGGCTTTCGCAATCGCTTCACGAAAAATAATATTGACGGCTCCCTCGGCTCCCATAACGGCTATTTCTGCACTTGGAAAAGCTAAGTTGACATCACTTCTTAAAAGTTTTGATCCCATCACGATATAAGCACCACCGTAAGCCTTACGCGTGATCAATGTCACTTTAGGAACTGTCGCTTCTGCATAAGCATACAATAACTTGGCACCATGAGTAATGATTCCATTCCACTCTTGATCTGTCCCTGGCAAAAACCCAGGAACATCGACAAACGACACAATGGGAATATTAAAGGCATCACAAAAACGAATAAAGCGTGCAGCCTTCCGGCTTGCTTCAATATTTAAACAGCCTGCAAGTACTTGCGGCTGATTGGCAACAATCCCCACGCTGCGCCCATTTAAACGCGCAAAACCAACTATAATATTTGCAGCAAAATGTTTATGAACTTCTAAAAAGTAACCCTCGTCGACAACTTCCGTGATCAATTGAAGCATGTCGTAGGGTTTTTTAGGACTATCTGGAATTAAAGTATTCAATGACTCGACAATGCGATCAGGACGATCTCTTGTTGGCAAAACTGGTGCATCGTCTAAATTATTAGAAGGCAAGAAACTTAAAAGCTCTCGAATCATCAAAAGACAATTTTTATCATCCTCTGTTGCAAAGTGAGCTACGCCTGATTTTTGCGAGTGAGTTGTTGCTCCTCCAAGCTCTTCCTTTGAAACC
>CAZFSX010000279.1:0-3760 GCA_964522115.1 uncultured Pseudobdellovibrionaceae bacterium
CTTTAGAGAATGAGCCCTTCGGATTGGATCCACATGTCGATGGCTTTCATCCATCAAGTGATGGAAAGCCAGGTGCTATTTTCCCCTTCACTGCTATTGCAGGTTTCTTTTTGAATGACCTTGATGAGGAATGGTCTGCTAACTTCACTGTATGGCCGGGAACACATCGTCTCTTCGCGGAGTATTTTCGAACACACAAGCCAGATCCAGATCTGAAATTCGGTATCCCGCCAGTAAAACTACCAGAACCTGTTCAGTTGAAAGTTAAAGCAGGAGATATGATCCTGGCTCACTTCCAGTTGGCTCACGATGCTACGGTAAATATGAGCGATTCGATTCGTTATGCCGTTTATTTTAGAATGAATCACTCTGAACATCCAAAAGAATCGCTCGAGGTCCTCAGCGATATTTGGCGATATTGGGGCGGAATGAAGGAGTTCAATAAATGAAAGACCTTCTTCCAGTCGGGAATATGGATCATGACTCCGGCGATAGTTTCAGGATTCAAGATGCCTTCTCGGTTTCCCAGCCTGGGAATACAATCACAGCAGGGTGAATGCGTAATGCTTTCGCCAAAACCTTTGCTCTTTCGACACCAATGTTGATTCGTCCAGATTCCATTCCAGAGATTGTAGATTGAGGAAGTCCACTGAGTTTTGCCAGTTCATTCTGCGAAAGCTCTTGAAGCTCTCGCATCACACGCAAGGATTGACCAGGAGTCATCGCAATTCGAATTTTGGCCGGAACAAACTCCCCATTCTTCAGAATTTCTTTAACTCTTTTTCCGGTAGTCATGCGGTGTAACCTCCATTACTAAGATTTTAACTTCATTGGCGACGACGTAATAGATGACTCGCCATTGATCGTTCAGTCGGCTTGCTCGGGCTCCATGCCATTCGCCTTTCAGCGCATGGTCACGAAAACCTTTGATTTCAAAAAGACCTTTTGGTCCTTGAAGCTGAATGATGTCCTTCCACTTCTCGAACTTTTCCTGGATTTCCTTGGGTGCCTTATTGAGAGCTTTAACTGCATTCTTTTCTAGGAAAACGTTCCACATACTAAATATGTACTATATCTTTTATGATATGTCTAGAAATAAAGCGAAACCTCGATATGTTCGAGCAAGTTTTTAATGTAATTTTGAGCATTTACTGGCTGAAATAGCCCGAAAAGAAGATTGGCGTTCCCATTTCCACAACCTTAGAACAGCCGTGGAGACTTTTGCGGCGTGAAAGAGCGTCCTTTCAGTAAGTTAGCAAAAGGCGGTCGGTTTCTCAAGGTCCACTTCAATTCACCTTGGGTATCAACGGGAAAATGCAAAAGGCCGGTCTTTTGAGCCGGCCCTTTCAAGAGAAACTAAAAAAGTAGGTGCGACTTAGTTCCGTTTCAAAACAGGTTTTTTAAGTTCTTTTAGGAGTTTCCAAGCGATGATCAAGCTGCCATCTGTAGGATCACGACGGACGACTTGCAAAACCGCTACGATGTCATATCCACTTTCGTTGACCGAGCGAACGACATAGGACATTCCAACAACGGCTTCAGTTGAATACTTGAAAGTAACTCCGCCATTAACAACGCCCGTATCCATCCATTTTCTTTGCTTTGCTCTCCACGCTGGCTCTTCTTGTCCATTTACTGAAGGGTAAGAGAGTGCGAATGCGACCGAAGGGTTGTTCTCGTTGATCTGACGAATATCTGTCTTACCAAGTTGAGCGTAGAAGCCGAAATCTACCCCAGCAAAGCCGACACTAAATTGTGGTTTGTTGTTGTAGAATGAATACTCAATGTCGCTACCATATCCGTAGTTATTAGTTTTACCTTTGAATTGGTAGTAAGATCCGCCACCGCTAACCAAAAGTGGCTTACGTTCATTTGCATTGCTATCGGATTGGGTGCGTGGGAACAGGCGTGCGAGTCCTGTGTTCGGAGCCGTAAGGAAATCGGCGTAAGTCGCCATATCTTCAGTTGCAGGAGCTATAAGCTGACTCTCTAAAGCAATCATTTGCTTGCGGAGCACCAGCAGTTGATCGACAGATTTCGTTCGATCAGCGTCGGCCACTGAATATGGTGTTGGTGAATCTTCAAGAGATTTTGCACGAACTGTATCAGGATTATTTTTCGAATCAGACGATGAATTTCCACATGCGACTAAGCCCGACAATGAGCTCGCTACAATAAGTAGGGAAACGATTTTTTTCATAAGTATCTACCTTTTCGGTATCGTTCCAAAGTTTGTGGGATGAATTTCCCAAGTTATCAAATAGAACGATGGATACTTGGGGTAAGAAACAGCAAATGAAATGAGTTTCCTAGATGTTATTTTTCTGGCACCTATGATAAAAAAGGGCCTTCACGGAATTTTCTATGAACTCCGCGTAGTTAAAATTGCTTGGAAGTAAAAAAAATCTTTCTTTTCTCCAAATTTGCGATGGAATTTAACGCCCACCCGCGCGGCCCGGCTGCGCGTTAAAAGGGATGGGTTACAGCAAAGCCTATGGCTTTGTCGAAAACGCACGAGATCAACTTTATACGTATGTGACGGATTGGCTGAAGACAGATGCATCCAATCCCCGTGTCACAAGTCTGATCGAGAGGGTCATGCGTGAAATCAAACGAAGGATTAAGAAAATCGGCTCTGGTTGGAGTGAAAAAGGGGCTGAGAGAATGACTCGTTTAGTTCTTCTTCGTTTATCCAGAACGCAACATCAATGGGAAGAACATTGGAAAAATCAAATGGGAACTGATGCCAATCTAAAGCTAACCTTTTTAGGAGTTACTGTGCAAAACTAAAATCCCACATACTTTGGAGCGATACCGATATTGGGACGGAATGAAGGAATTCAATAAATGAAAGACCTTTTTTCTCTAGAAGACTATTTGAAGGCCAATAATCTTTTTTGAAGTCTGGTGGTACAACCGCGAACTGGTATTATGAGTTGCAAATTTTTATCCAATACAACTCAAGTCCGCGTTCGTGAACTTTTTGATGAAGAAAATCCATATCTAATAGAGTTTGAACTTGTGGCAGCATTTTCTTGATATCTTCAATATGCTTTTCTGAACCACCTTCTCTAAAAAATTCTAATTTCCGGATGATGACATATTCAGGTGGTGCGAGCCAAAGTTCAAAACTATTTCCTATGTCTATACGCTTGCGATTTTTGAATGCCCATTGATGAAAAGGGTCATTTGCATCTGGATAGATGTCTGCCTTTAAGCCACTTTCATGGGCAATAATATTAAAATGCCCATAGGGACGACGCTTAGATTCAATTTGTATCACCTCTTCTGGAGGGCAATAGTATTTATCTAAAGGAAAAAGCGCAGTGAGTTTTAAAATATCAGCTTGGGTTAAGTGAATGACGATATCAATATCATGAGTTAATCTTGGTTCTCCATAAAAAATGGAAGCGATGGAGCCAGTCACAAAGTAGGATATATTTCCTTTTTCTAATGGAAGAATAAAGGCCGAGTAAAATTCAAGTGGTTGCATACAAAAAAATCCTTTTTACTTCTTCTTGAATTTTTTCTTCACTCCAATTCGGATGAAGACTTCGAATGCCAGCCGCTTTTAACGCCCAAGCCGTTGCTCGTAAATTTAAGAAAGCTTCCCATTTTTGAGCATAGGTTAAATGAGAATAAATTTCTAATTGAACTTCTTGTGCGGTTTTATTGTTAATTTCAGCCATAGATAATGAACTCAATCTTGTCATGGTCATTTCATCGTACGACAGGTTCAACATAATAAAATAAAATTTGC
>CAZFSX010000280.1:0-3756 GCA_964522115.1 uncultured Pseudobdellovibrionaceae bacterium
CTCGAGGAGTATTCCAACTACGGAAAACAGCAGAGATGGCTCCCCATAATTGTTCTTGAGGATCATTCGGAAAGACACGACCTGTTTGAGCTCGAACCATTTCTTTAAATTTTTTGACCAAAAGTTTCAGATCCTCTGTTGTTAAATCCGTATCCAAATGAAGACCCTTGGATTCTTTCAGATCTTCTAACGTGACTTCCAACAAAGAGGAATTCATCCCCATCACAACATCAGAATACATTTGGATAAAACGTCGATAAGAATCCCAGGCAAAACGAGGGTTTTTAGAAACTTCAGCCAGGCCTTCCACCGTTTGATCATTCAATCCAAGATTTAAAATCGTATCCATCATTCCCGGCATCGAAGCTCTTGCTCCGGATCGCACACTGACCAACAAGGGATTCTTCGCATCGCCAAATTTTTTACCAATTTGCTTTTCAACTTTTTTTAAAGCTTCATCCACCGGAGCTTTCACCCAATCAGGAAGCTTTCCACCATTTTCATAAAAATGCGTGCAGATCTCTGTTGAAATTGTAAATCCCGGAGGAACTGGAATTTTCAAGGAAGTCATTTCTGCAAGATTCGCACCCTTTCCCCCAAGGGTATTCTTCATTTTTGCGCTGCCATCTGTTTCTGTGGCAGAAAAAAAATACACGAATTTCTCTGGCTGACCAGATGGACTCTTCGATGCCGTCTCTGTGATGTTCATATCCCCCCCTTTAAAAATTTTTTAATTTATTCTGAACATATTGATTTAATTCTTTGATAGAAATTCTTTCTTGCTCCATGGTGTCGCGATGACGAACTGTGACCGCTTGATCATTCAAGGTATCAAAATCCACAGTCACACATAATGGAGTACCAATTTCATCCTGACGACGATAGCGTTTTCCAATGGAAGCGCTTTCATCATAAGTGACATCAAAGTCCTGCGCCAATTGATCACGCAATTGATCCGCAACACTTTGCAGTTCTGGCTTTTTCGACAATGGCAAAACCGCCACTTTCATCGGAGCAATATCTGGATGGAAACCTAAAACCACGCGCACATCTTCACGTCCTGCTTCATCCACAGTGACTTCTTCACGGTAAGCATCGCACAAGAAAGCCAAGCACAAGCGATCACAACCCACGGCGGTTTCGATCACGTAAGGAATATATTTTTCTTTGTTCGCTTCATCGAAGTATTCCAAACTTTTTCCGCTGAATTTCATATGTTGAGACAAATCGAAATCACTGCGGTTATGGATTCCTTCTAATTCTTGCCATCCCATCGGAAATTTGTACTGAACATCCACGGCTGCTTTTGCGTAGTGAGCCAGCTCTCCAGGGCCATGAGGTTGATGGCGCAAGTTTTCTTCTTTGATTCCATATTTCAAATAGAAGGACCAACGAGTTTGCTTCCACTGGTCGTAGAAAGATTCATCCGTTCCAGGTTTCACAAAATATTGCATTTCCATTTGTTCGAATTCACGGGTACGGAAGATGAAGTTTCCAGGAGTGATTTCATTGCGGAAGCTTTTTCCAATCTGAGCAATTCCAAAAGGGATTTTATAACGAGTCGAAGCTTGCACGTTGCCGAAGTTCACAAAAATCCCCTGCGCCGTCTCTGGTCGCAAATAGATCACAGAACCTTGGTCTTCGACGGGTCCCATATGGGGTTTAAACATCAAATTGAAATTGCGTGGTTCACTTAAATTTTTTGAACCGCACTGAGGACATTGCTTTTTTTGAAGATAGCTTTCGGTGTTGTCAGCACGGAAACGAGTTTTACATTCTTTGCAATCCACCAAGGGATCAGAAAATCCATCCACATGGCCTGACGCTTTCCACACCATGGGGGCCATCAAAATCGCCGCATCGATTCCCACCACATCCGATCGGCGAGTCATGGCCTGCCACCAGGCTTTTTTCACATTTTGCTTCAGCAAAGAACCAAGGGGCCCATAATCCCAACAGGATCCCAGTCCACCGTAAACCTCACTGCTTTGAAAAACAAAACCGCGACGTTTTGACAAAGACACAAGGACACTTAAATCATTCAGATGACGAACTTTCACTTGCTGAACTTCGCCGTGGGGATGAGTCGTAGACATGGTTGGACCTCTCTGTTATTTTTCTTGAATATTTTGGCGTACCAAGCCCCAGGCAGGGCGTCAATTCCTTGCGCACAGCTCAGACAAAAGCCGCACGGAATTCTGCTCATTTTGCTGAATAATTAGGCGAGAGAGGAAAATTCTGAGGATCAGACGAATTTGATCACACGCATCAGCAACGGACGCGTGGGATCTATTTTCGGTCAAAAACTTCCGATGTTTCTCGACACAGATGGGGTGTGGCATTGGGCCAGGCTGGTTGAAATTGGTTCAAGTTGAAATTGTACACCCAATTATGACTCCAGTCCAAGCAAGCGATGGGGCCACCTTTATCGGCAGGTATATTCAGACCTGCAGGATCACCCTGAGCAGGAATATCTTTCAGTCGATAAACGCAGGTTTTAAAATTCAGCACGCGATTGTGCGCAATTTGGAAGGACTCATCGACGTAGTGAATGTAGGTCGCACGCTCTGGTCGATCGGTCACAAACAAGCTTGTATCCTTCGATGATAATTTCGTTTGATAAAGTCCCTGCTTTTTCGAGTTTTCAAATACCTGCTCGTGATCTGCCAAGATTTCCACGGGAAGAGATCTTCTCACTAGCTGAGGATTGGGAACACCATAATAACCAAGACGCCCACCTGAACTCAGTGGCCATCCCTGTTCCGTGGCCTGATAAATGGGATCCTGGGTCGTGCTGTCGACTTCCCAATGGGGATGGACAAAGTATTTTTGCTGCCCTCGGTGCTTTCGATACAAACTCTGGGATGTCTCAAATATATTTTTACCTGGCTTCTTAAAAACATCATAAGTGCAGCCTTGGATGTATTGGACAACGGCATAGTCCTTCAGGCATGACGATTTGTTCGTCGTGAAACTGGCCACCATTTCTGATGTTGCTTCTGCATATTCAACAGGACCCTGATTCCATGGAACAACTCGAGAAACCTCTGCCACAACTGAAACTGCAAAATGAGTCAAACCACAACTTTGATCCTCCACAGTGAACTTCTTTTCTTGAAACTGAAAATGACGTTGAGTCTCTGTATCCATAGCCTGGGACCAAGAACTCAATCCCATGATAAGTGTGATGAAAAATAGATTCATTTTGAACATGAAAGCCTCTTATCTTTTTAATCTTCGAACGTCATTCACTTCAACATCACTTGATCTGAATCTCAGATCAAGTACCTAGGAAGAATAACAGAAATTGGATGGACAGAAAGAAATCAGTCCCTACTTTGAAAAAAATTCACTGAATATCGAAGAAATTTTTTGAATCATGCAGATCTATTGCAGGATCAACATCACACTAAGAAACTTGAAGAATTCTTCAAACAATGGAAGAGATGAGCTGGGTGACGATACAAATCCTCAATCCTTGGGGGCCTCAGTTTTATCTCTGTGAATATCTCTCGAGCAAGGCTAATCTTAATTCTACACTCTCTGTGAATATCTCTCGAGCATGGCTAATCTTAATTCTACACGCTCTGTGAATATCTCTCGAGCAAGGCCAACCTTAATTCTACACGCTCTGTGATATTGACGAATTCTGATAAAAGCTCATGATTGAAATTAAATTTTGTCTCATGCTTTTGCAATGAATCTAAAATCAAACGTGTAGACTCTGAATTCATTCCTACTTGCTGAGATTGGTAC
>CAZFSX010000281.1:0-3753 GCA_964522115.1 uncultured Pseudobdellovibrionaceae bacterium
GAATGATAAATTCTCACATAGCCTGTGGAATCGAGGTGTAAGGTATTCCTAAACGCATCAGCTCTTAGGATTCAGGATTCGATCGACTAATGACGTTTCCGACAATCACAAAGTCAGGACGATCTTGCAAATTTTCTGCGCGATATCCCTTCTGTATTTCAATACCTAAACTTTCCAACTGCGTTGACATCGGGGGATAGGGATTCTGATCACTGCCCGTGATTCGAAATCCTTGATCTTTCAGCAAGCCAGCCAAACTGGCCATTGCCGTTCCACAAATTCCCATTAAATGAATATGAGAACCTTTTTTTAAGGATTGGATTCCAGATTTACTTTGTTCCATGCAAGCCTCCTGCTAAGTGCGTGAGGCAAACCGAAGTCCCTCAACAATCCAATTATGAATTTGTGGACGTAATTTGACAAACTCTTTATTATCCCGCCCAAGGAAGACACGATTCGACAACAAAGAGACACTCAGATCCTGAGTTGGATCATACCACCAACTTGTCCCAGTAAATCCTGTGTGTCCAAAAGATTTTTCAGAAAAATATTTCCCACAACTTGCACTTCCTACGGTGGGAAGCATAAATCCCCAACCCCAATCACCTTTCGAAACAGGCAATGATCGTTGTGCAAATTTTTGAACTGTTTTTTGCTTTAAAGATGTTCGTGAAATTCCCGCAAATTGACCTCGCAAAAAAAGTCCATACCAACTTAGATCATCCACGCTACCAAAAAGACCAGCATGAGTCGACACGCCCCCCAAGCTCCATGCATTTTCATCATGCACTTGCCCTTGCAACAAACGACCACGCCATTGACAACGTTCTGTTGGTGCATACAAAGAGGCCTTTTTTAGAACTTGATTATTTTCATGAAATTCCAAAGTACTTCCAGGAAAAAATTCCTGCTTCAAATCCGCCCAAATATCAATCAGGGGAGCTTCATACAAACTTTCTAAAACAAAAGCTAAAGTTAAAAAACCAACATCAGAATACACTGATTTTTCTATAGACTGCAAAGTCTGATCTCGAAGAACACGAGCCACAACAGCCCATTTTTCAAAAACAGAATCATCCAAGGAAATTTGATGATAAAAATCCTTCCACCAAACCAAACCCGAACTATGATTCAGAAGATCTGTTATTTTCACTTCTGAAAAAGGGAACCATCCCACCACGGAAGCAACCGTGGTTGTCTCATTCCATTTTTTTAATTCGTAGGCCTTCATCAAAGCGGTTGTTGTGAAGATAATTTTAGTTAAACTTGCTAAGTCATAATAGGGATATACATCCCCCACAGAAAGATCTGCAATCTTTCTGCCTTGGCGATGCACTTGAAGAACTAACCCAGGAGTCACTCCAGGAATAGCTTCTTTGATTTTTTGATCAAGATACTTCTCAAATTGTGTCGACATTATTTCTCACCTGAAAAACGCACTTTAGGCGCTTTCCCAGCGGTGATCAAGATCTTGTCCCCAAAAATAACGGGACGTTGAGTCTTTCCATGCCCCGCGGGTATTCCGGAAAAAACGGGAATTGAAATCTGATCTGCAAATCTCTGCAAAACAGCCATCGCAAGAGAGGCTTCGGGATGCTGACTTGTCACAGGCTCATGCCCCCCCAAAAAATCTCCCAATAGAATCCCCTGACATTGATGCAGAGCGCCTGACTGCTGCCACTGCTGAAGCATGCGATCCACACGGTAACCCCGTTCACCAAGGTCTTCTAAAAACAAAAAGTACTTCTTTTTTTTCGGATATGGCAAAAACGGCGTCCCCAACGAACCCGTTAACACTGTCAAATTCCCTCCGACCAAAGCTGCTGACATCGTCCCGGTTTTCTTTGCAACCTTGTTCATCGCAACCAATGGATACTCGATGGAATCTAAACTCCCAGACAGATAATCGAAAATTTCCTTTTCATTACTTTCGGATAAAGTTCCCGAACCTAATCGATCAATCAAAGGAAAATGCAAACTCTTCCATCCCCATATATTATTCATAAAGCTGTGCAAAGAGCTAACATCGCTGATCCCAACAATCCATTTTTCCTTGGCAGGTTTTTCCATTTCCGCTAGCAAAGGTAGAAGGCGCATGCTTCCATATCCACCCCTCACACACCAAATCAGATCCGAAGTTGGTGATAACAAAGCCTTCTTCAAATGTTGAAATCTTACTTTGTCTGTGTTCGCGCACAAAAGATCATCCCCAAAAAGATCTTTTGGGACAATGGGTTCATAACCCCACTTCTGAAGAACAGCTAGACCCTTTTGATAATCTTGAATTTGTAAATCACCCACAAGCGGAAAGGCCGGAGCAATAATATGAACTTTTTTCTTCATCATGACTTCACCTTAAAGCGTGAAAGAATGGTCTCCACAAACTTCAGATGACGACGACCTGAAAAAATGGAATCTAAATCCTTGGCCTTCAACAACTGAGAAACTTCAGGATTTTTTATCAATTGCTTTTGCAGATGATCCTTAGGCCCTAAAACCATGGCGGCTTGCTGGACAATTTGGTACGCTTTTTCTCGAGGCATCCCCTTTTCAACCAAGGCCAACAAAACATGACTGGAAAATAATCTTCCTTGCGAAAGGTCCATATTTTTTTGCATCTGCAAAGCATCGACTCCCAACCCAAGAAGTAGTTGTGTCAAGCGGTCCAAGGAATAGTCTGCAAGAATGAATGCATCGGGAAAAATCACACGTTCCACGGAAGAATGAGAAATATCACGCTCATGCCATAAAGCTACGTTTTCCATTGCTGGCAAAGCATAGCTTCGAAGAAGACGCGCCTGTCCCGTTAAATTTTCCGCAGAGATGGGATTTTTCTTATGCGGCATCGCCGAAGACCCCTTCTGCCCAGCTGAAAAAGATTCAATGACTTCGTTCACTTCACTTCTTTGCAAATGCCTTAATTCTACAGCCAAACGCTCAATCCCTCCGCCCAGTTGAGCTAAAGCTAAAATCACTTCCGCATGTCGATCACGTGGCACAACCTGAGTAGCAACCGTTTCGACCTTAAGTCCCAAACGTCGAGCTACTTTTTCTTCCACAACAGGGTCTTGACTTGAATACGTTCCAACAGCACCACTCAATTTACATATCTGAATCTGATCCACGGCGCGCTGAACGCGAACTCGATGCCGTTGAAACTCCGCCAAATATCCTGCCATTTTTAAACCAAAACTTGTTGGCTCTGCAAAAATACCATGAGTTCTTCCCACGCAGATCGTTTTCTTATGTTGCTTCATCAGCACTGATAAAACTTTTTCCAATTGCACGAAATCTTTTTCTAAAATCTTCCAGGCTCTCATTACCTGCAAACTAAAGGCCGTATCTAATACATCTGAACTTGTCATACCAAAGTGAAGATAACGACCATGGGGACCAATATTTTCAGCAACATTTGTTAAAAATGCTAAAACATCATGTTTGGTTTGTTTTTCAATTTCTTGAATACGACCGATTTGAAATTTCCCTTTAGACTGAATATCTTTCGCAGCCTTCAATGGTATTAACTTCATCGAAGCCTGAACCTTGGCCACATTTTTTTCAACTTCCAACATGGTCTGAAAGCGACTTTCAAGACTCCAAACCTGCGACATTTCAGGGCGTGAATAACGATCAATCATGACAAAGACTCCGAGTCTTGAGATTTATTTAATTTTTTCATTTTTTCTTGCTGCAATTGCCACCAATGTAAAATCTTTTCAGACAACCATTGTTGGTATTCCATCTGTCCATCCC
>CAZFSX010000282.1:0-3752 GCA_964522115.1 uncultured Pseudobdellovibrionaceae bacterium
GGCTGTGGAAACTCCATCGCAGAGACGGGGGCATTCTGAAGTTGGTACAGATTCCAAAGCTGTTCTAAGATTTCGGTGCTGGCGTACACAAAAACAACTCCAGGATGGGGCAGTGGTTTTTCCGGAGGCAAAAGGCCCGCCACATACAAAGTCCCCTGCCAAAAGCTGACAGGTAGAAATTCAGGGGTCCATGGAAAATGGGCAAGAGAATGTTGAACGGCCAAATCCTTCTCAGGCATTTGGTTTTCTAAGAAGGAATCTCGAAGGAAAGCATGGGGTTGCTGAGATTGCGCCCAGTCCATAAAACTGAAGGTTCCAATGTAACCTTTTTTCAAGGCCCAAAACAAAAGGGATTCCTGGCGTGGTTCGCTTTGGTACCACGTCTCGAGATCCCCCAGTTCTTGTTGGAAACGATCTTTCCACGAAATTGCTTTCATCAAGTGTTGTATCGGAAATCTTTGGGAAAAATAAAGAGTTCCCCAGACAACCTAGTTCAAGGTCCTGCTTTTCCATTGTGTTTCTCTGGACCCTGTGCTAGATACCCGCCCAATGGCACAATTTATGAAGTCCCTGGCGGCGTTTCCTCATCGTCATTACTTCGATCATAACGCCACAACACCTGTTTGTGACGCTGTGATGGAAGTCCTTCCGGATGCTCTCCTTCAATGGGGCAATCCTAGCTCCATCCATTGGGGTGGGCGTGGATCAAAGACCTTGTTACGAGAATCTCGTCAAGCTGTGGCTCAATCTCTGAATGTCAGTCCTTTAGAAATCGTGTTTACAAGTGGTGGCAGTGAGTCCAATGCCTGCATTTTGCAGGGACTGGCTGAAGAATTTCAACACTCTTCGCGCCGTGAAATTTTATCCACCCGTTTAGAGCACCCCAGTGTTTTAAAAAATCTTTTGGATTTGGAAGAACGGGGATTTCATGTCCATTGGATTCCCGTTCATCCTGAGCGTGGCTTGGATTTAGAATTTTATCGAAATGCGCTTTCGGAAAAAACGGCCTTTGTCACCTGCATGATGGCGAACAATGAAACGGGGATGATTTTTCCTCTGGATCAAATGATTCCGATGGCCCATCAGGTGGGAGCTTTATTCCATACGGATGCCGTGCAGGCGTGGGGAAAGACACCCTTGGATTTTCAAAAGTTGCCAGTCGATTACGCCAGTTTTTCAGGGCATAAGTTTTACTCGGTGAAGGGATCTGGCTTTTTATTTGCTCGAAGATCTCGTCCCTTCCATAGTTTGATTTTAGGTGGCGGCCAAGAACGTCATCGTCGTGGAGGGACTGAAAATACCTTGGGTATTGCAGCTCTTGGAGTTGTCGCATCGATGGCGTCGCAAATCGCAGAACAATCAGCTCGTCTTGAAAAACTGAGAGACCTTTTTGAATCGGAAGTGGGTCGTTTGATTTCGGATGTGCATTGGACTTCCAAAAATTTAAACCGATTGAAAAATACGTCGCACTTGTTGATTCCCGGTGTGGATGGCGAAACTCTTTTGATGAGTTTGGACATGAAGGGCTATGCCGTCAGCACAGGAGCTGCCTGCAGCAGCGGGAATCCTGAGCCCAGTCCCGTGCTTTTGGCTCTGGGGATGAGCCGTGCGCAAGCTCAGCAAAGTTTGCGTGTGTCTTTAGGGTGGGGCAATACCGAAGAAGAAGTTTTGCAGTTTGCTCAGGTTCTGCAACAAGTTGTCCATCATCTTCGACAAATTTCTAAGTCAAGCATCGACAGACAGGAGGTTCGATGAACTTCAACCATGAAAACTCTTTGACGGAAAAAGCAAAAACAGAAAAAAAAGGGCGTGTCTTAGTTGCCATGAGTGGCGGCGTGGATAGTTCTGTGGCCGCAGCCCTGTTGGTTCAGCAGGGATATGAAGTTGTGGGAGCGACCATGCAAGTCTGGGATTATTCTTCCTGCGATATTGAAGAGGGAAATGGTTCCTGTTGTTCCAGTTTGGATGTGGATGATGCAAGGTCGGTTGCGGACCGTTTGCAAATTCCATTTTATGTTTTGAATTGTGAAGCAAAATTTCGTGCCTCGGTGATAGATCCTTTCATTCAAGATTACTTGCAGGGGAAAACTCCACTTCCCTGTGTGAACTGCAATACTTTTTTAAAATTCGATCACCTGATTCAAAAAATGAAAGAGCTGGAGTGCGATTATTTGGCCACGGGCCACTATGCTCAGGTTCATCAAAAAGAAAATGGTGAACATGTGATTGTGACCAGTGAAGATGATTGGAAAGATCAAACATATTTCCTTTTCACCTTGGATCCAGAGATTGTCCCAAGATTGCTTTTCCCGATTGGACATTTAAAAAAACCTGAGGTTCGAAAAATCGCAGAACAGCAGGGTCTTGTTCGTGTGGCAAAAAAGAAGGACTCCACTGGAATTTGTTTTGTTGGCGATCAGGGCTATCAAAAGTTTATGGAAACTCAAGTGGCGGGATCAGAATTGAAAGCTTTGGGTGGAGAAATACGTCGTTATCCCAAGGGGGAATTGATGGGGTATCATCCTGGCATCCACCACTTTACCTACGGTCAAAGCAAGGGCTTAGGATTAAGTCATCATGAAAAACTTTTTGTTGTGAAGATTGATCCTGCGACAAAAACGGTTTGGATTGGGGATGAGGAATATTTGTACCAAGATTCATTGGACCTGACGCAAGTTCATTTTTTGGCTGGCGTTCAGGATGGAGAAAAACTCAATATCAAAATCCGCTACCAACACCGTGGAGCCTTGGGAGTTTTGAAAAAAACCGACACGGGAAATTATCGTGTGCAATTTGATCAACCTCAACGGGCAGTGACTCCGGGGCAAGCGGCTGTGTTTTACAGAGACAAAGAACTTTTAGGTGGAGGATGGATTCTATGAAGTTTCAGATGCATACCTTTGGATGCAAGGTGAACACCTATGACAGCGGTTTGATGCAAAAAAAATTGCATGAAGGTGGTTTTTCGTCTGCGGAAAAAGTTGCAGCAGGGAGTCCTGCCGCTCAGGGGCAAATTCATGTTTTGAATACCTGTGCCGTTACCGCCGAAGCCACGAAAGAAGCTGTTCGATTGATCCGTCGACTGAAAAGCAAAGACCCTTTGGCCACTGTGGTGGTGACCGGTTGCGGAGCCCAAGTGGACACAGGTGCCTTTGACAGTTTGCCAGGAGCTGATTTGGTGGTGGCGAATTCACACAAATCGCAATTGCCGACTTTATTGCAAGATTACTTCAAAGGAAAACTGCAGGGGAAAACTTTCAAATCCAATATCTTTAAAAAAGAAGAATTGGAATTGGATGGAGGAGAAGAAAAAGAACATACCCGCAGCTTTTTAAAAATTCAGGACGGCTGCAATAGTTTTTGTACTTATTGTGTGATTCCCTATGCACGTGGAAAAAGTCGCAGCATCCCTATGCGCGAATTGGTGAAGAATATTCAAGGTCTTTACCAGGCCGGTGTTCAAGAAGTGGTTCTTACTGGAATCCATATCGGAGATTATGAAGACGAAGTTTTAGGTCAAAAGAAATATTTGGAAGATTTGGTGGAAGAGCTTTTATTGAAGACAAAAATGCCTCGTTTTCGCATCAGCAGTCTTGAGCCTAAAGAACTAAGTGATCGTCTGATTCAGCTTTATCAAGATCCACGTTTGTGTCCTCATTTTCATATGAGCATTCAAAGTGCAAACACAGAAACATTGACTGCGATGAAAAGAAAATACACACAAAAAGAAGTTATTTGGTCTTTGGAGACAA
>CAZFSX010000283.1:0-3747 GCA_964522115.1 uncultured Pseudobdellovibrionaceae bacterium
GTTCGTCTTATCTATTTCCGATATGACACAACGAAAGAAAGAAGAGGCTAGCCTATTAAACTCTTCCAAAATGTCTGCACTGGGTGAAATGGCTTCTGGGATAGCTCATGAGGTCAACAATCCTTTGACTGTCATTCGTGGAAATACAATGATGATGAAGTATTTAACCAAGAACTTGCCTGATAAAAATCGCTTCGAACAAATTTTAGATACAAATTTAAGTAGCATCGACAAAGCTGCAAAGATCATTTGGGGGCTTCAAAGATTTGCCAAAGATGGTTCGAAAGATCCTTACGAGAAAAAAAATCTATTATCCTTGATTCAAGAAGTTGTTGCATTCAGCGAAGCCAGAATGAAAAATGAAGGCATCTCTTTCAATTTAATGATATCAGAAAAAATTGAAATTGAATGTCAGGCGATTCAACTCCAACAAGTCTTTTTGAACTTAATCAATAACTCGATCTATGAACTTCAACATTCCGAATCAAGAAGAAAATGGATTCGCATTGAATCCCAATTAATGGAAAACGAGATCACCATCACTATCACTGACTCAGGCAGAGGAATTCCTGAAGAACTCCACAGCAAATTGATGCAACCATTTTTTACAACGAAACCTCTTGGTGAAGGAGCAGGACTAGGATTGAGTACGAGTCGAGGAATAATTGAATCCCATCAGGGACATTTAAGATTCAACTCCTCGCACAAAGAGGGCGCACAATTTCAAATCATTCTACCTATGCTAAAAAAAGCAGCCTAAGACGATCAACGAAGAGCTCCCGCTTCACCAGATGAAACCATTCCATGGATCAGATCAATTTTTTCATTGATATTGTCACTTTCTAAAATCATCTGCTGCATATCATTATCCCGCACCAAAAAGCTGGCAAAGCAACCCACCACTTCCTCGGGTTGACGCAAGTTTTTCAAAAATACTTCCCTTTGGTAGGGATCTGTCACATGACCACTGACCCACTGAACTAAAACCTTATGCAAGGTCATTAAAGCACCAAGATGATCAGGACGAACGTCATTCAATTCTGTTAGATTTTCGGCTTCACAAACAATGTAAGGCAAACCTTCATTCAATACTTTTCCTAATCGAGCTTTCCCTTTACCCTGCAAAAAAATCAATAAAGATCCATCTGGCCGAACTTCCAAAATTAAGGGTATGCCATAACCTACAACATGAGGCACAAATTCCAGATTTTGATTGTATTGAAAAAAGTGTTCACGTGATGGATCATCCACAAACCCTATTGCGACAGGAATATTCAGACGAATGGAATCTTGAATCATCTGGACGTAATGTGGTTCGACCACATTCAAAGGTTTGGATGTGCCGGGATAAAAAACAACATTTCCTAAGGGCAAAACATAGACTTTCATAACATCCTCGATCCTATCCATTTTATCTTGAATTCCTTCTGAAACCCAAAGAAGTTTTGACGAAGACTTCAGATCGTCTCATAATGAGAAAATGTTCTTCTCGAATTTAAACCTGGCCACATTTTCTCGTTTGCATCTTGCGATTTGGCTATCTTTGGCATTCCAAGCTGGAGCCATCAATGCAGGTGGATTTTTAGCTTGTCACCGTTTTGTGACCCACACGACAGGCTTTGCTACGTTTTTTGGGGCTGACGTCGCAAAAGGAGATTTTTTAGCTGCGGCAGGAATGCTAACTGTCCCTTTGTTTTTTTTAATTGGAGCTATGATTTCAGCCTTCTTTGTTGATCGTCGGCAAACATTAGGAAAAAAGCCACGTTATCTTTTTTTAATGGCCATCATTTCGCTGACCATGCTGTTTGTTGCGCTGCTAGGTCATTGGAGCTATTTTGGTCCATTTGGTTCATCTCAAAATATCTCCACCGATTTTATTCTCCTTGCTTTGTTATGTTTAGCCAGTGGAATTCAAAATGCCTCGATCACTTCCGCCTCGGGATCTGTGGTTCGCACAACTCACCTGACAGGCATCACAACAGACTTAGGCATTGGATTGGTCCGTGTTCTTTGGAAAGGCCCTTCCCATCGTGTTCAATCCCATGAAGAAAAAGCCAATTGGCTACGACTTGGAATCATCCTTTCTTTTATCTTTGGATCCATGTTGGGTTCTTTTTTATTTCTTCATTTAGAATATTTAGGATTCTTAGTCCCAAGCTTTATTTCTTTTCTTATTTTTGTTATCCTTTGGCATAAACAAAAGGACTCTCAGCCATGACTTCCACCAATTACTTCATTCTTCTTTTATCTGGCATTTCATTTTTTCTTTACGGAATGACCATGGCAAGCCAGGCCTTAGAAAAGATGATGGCATCTCGAATTTCCAGACTGATGAAAAAACTTTCTGACAGTCAATTTTTAGCCATCGTTGTTGGAATTTCACTGACAACACTTTTGCAAAGTTCTGGAGCTGTCACATCGATGCTTGTGGGTCTTGGATCCGCCAAAGTGATCAATTTACAACAAGTCATGGGTGTTATCATCGGGACTGCCATTGGATCAACTCTGACTGTTCAATTGATTTCATTCAACTTGAATCAATATGCCCTTCCTTTATTTACAGTGGCCTTTGTGGTTTATTTCCTAAGCAAAAAGGCTGGCATCAAAAACTTGGCCATGGTTTTTATGGGCTTTGCACTTTTATTTTTAGGCCTTGGCTGGATTTCAGAATCGGCAAAACATTTTGCTGAAAATGAAGTTTTTCGCTCGTACTTAATGACCCTGCGAAACAATCCAGTGCTTTCCCTGTTTCTATCCATGATTTTTTGTGCCTTTGTTCATTCTAGCGCTGTGACGATTGGTCTTGCCATGAGCTTAGCCCAGGTGGGTATTTTGGATCTGAACGATGCGATGTTTTGGGTCTATGGCGCCAACATTGGAACGACGTCCACAGCTCTGATTGCGGCCGTCGGAAGCAATCATATTGGCAAGCAGGTTGCTTGGGCCCACTTCTTTTATAAAACATTAAGTGTGGTGATCTTCCTGGTCGAACCGCTGCGTAGTTATTTCGTTCAATTTCTTTCCAGTTTTGATGTCACGATGACAAGATCTATTGCCAATGGACATCTGCTGTTCAATGTATTTTCTTCGATTCTCTTTTTCCCTTTTATTCGAAGTGGGGCCAATTTTATCGAAAAACTTTTCCCCAAAGATCCCAAAGAAGATTTTACTGCAGAATATTTAAGTTTAAATAATTATCAATCCTCAGCGCTGGCCGTTTCTTATGCCCACAGGGAAATCATGCGAACTGCGGATATTGTTTTAGGAATGATCAAAGATTCCATTCATCTTTTTGAAAACTCAGATCCAGCACTGATCGAATCCATCAAAGATCGGGATAATAAAGTCGACTATTTGTACCGCGAAACAAAAATGTTTCTTCTGGACCATGCGAATAAATCCAACACAGCTGTTCATCAAAATGTCATGAATATGATTATGTTTTTAAGCGATTTAGAACGGTCCGCAGACAGCATTGATATTAACTTGGTGACACTGGCGATCAAAAAAAATGCTCTGAAACTGGAGTTTTCTGCTGAAGGTTGGTCTGAAATCCAACGCATGCATCAACAAGTTGTGATGGTGGCGACCATGGCCATCAATGCCTATAATAACCGGGAAATGTGCGAAGATGCTATTCAACTTAAACGAGAATTGGCAAAATTAGAAATTTCCTTGCGTGAACATCACATAGGACGCTTGAACCGAGGCTTACGAGAATCCATCAATACCAGTTCGATTCATTTG
>CAZFSX010000284.1:0-3745 GCA_964522115.1 uncultured Pseudobdellovibrionaceae bacterium
GAACGAATCAGTGTTGCAGTGATGGTGGATGGAGTTCAAACAACTTCAACCAAAGATGATGGAACACTGGATATTAAGTGGACCCCTCGAAGTGCAGAAGAATTGCAAAAATACGAAACTCTGGTCAAAAATGCGATTGGTTTTAATCAAGCCAGAGGTGATCAGGTGAAGATTGAAAATATTCAGTTTATCAATGAAGATTTTTCTGAATCTGAAAGATTGCTCACGTCCTTGGAAAGAAAAAAATTGCTTCATGCTTTATTTAAATGGGCACTTCTTGGATTTAGTTTAGCTCTGTTTTTCTTTATCGTGGTACGTCCGTTCATGCAGTGGATTACAGATTCCTTCCAAGATTCGGTGGAAGATATGTTGCCTCGAACATTGGAAGAATTGGAAGAATTGCACAGTGTGGATAATACTTTACCAGGAATGTCTTCTGCGTTGCCTGTTCTTGAAGAAGCCATTGATCCTGATAAGGCAGAAAGCGAATTGTTGAAAGATCGAATCATCAATCTGATGGGTAAAGATGAAGAAAAAGCAGCCAGTGCCTTTGGCTTATGGTTGGTCCGAAAGGATGGTGGATAAATGAAATTGCACAAACCGGATAATGTTTCCTATGACAGTCTGAAAGGTTTTGAAAAAGCAGCCATTCTTATTAATTATCTTGGGAAGGATGCCGTCAAGCCATTGCTGAAAGCCATGGATGATGCGGATATTCGAAAATTAATCAATGTGATGGCAAAGTATCGTATTGTCCCTGTTCATGTGACAAAAAAAGTTCTTGAAGAATATTACGAGATGCTCAGTGAAACTCAGGAATATATCTTTTCCGAAGGTGCTGCCGGAAAAGATGCCATTGTGGATGCCTTAGGCGAAGAGCGTGCACGGGGTATTCTGGGTGGGTTGAATGTTGTCAGTGGAGCAGGTCGAACACTGGAAAGTCTAGAAATGGTAGATACAAAATCTCTATCTACATTCTTGGTGAACGAACATCCCCAAACTGTGGCTGTAATTTTATCTCACTTAGAGCCAGAGCGTAAGGGTGAGGTTTTAAAACGTTTGCCTGAAGCTTTGCAGGCAGAGGTAGTTCTTAGGATGGCCAATTTAGATCATGTGGCTCCTGAATTGATTGCAGAGATTGATCGCGTTTTGAAGCAAGAGTTGTCTTCCATGAGCACTGTTGAACAAGCGGCACTTGGAGGAGTTCATCCTGTGGCTGAAATGTTGAACGTCATGGATAAGAATACAGAGACGGCGATTATGTCTCGATTGGAAGAAAAAGATCCTTTACTTGCAGAAGAGATTCGTAAATTGATGTTTGTCTTCGATGATATCGTTAAAATCGATGATCGTGGAATTCAAGCTCTTCTTAAAGAAGTTCCAAATGATAAATTGTTATTGGCTCTTAAGACAGCAAGTGAAGAAATTCGTAATAAAATTTTCAAAAACATTTCTCAACGTGCGGCTGAAATGTTGCGAGAAGATTTGTCAAATATGGGTCCAAGTCGTTTGTCAGATGTCGAAGGTGCACAACAAGAAATCGTCAACGTGGCTCGCCGCTTAGAATCTGAAGGAAAAATCTTGATTGCTCGTGGAGGTTCTGAAGATGCGCTTGTCTAAGGCTGTTGTGAAAGCAGATGTCGCTGAACGAACGGTCGTTAATTTTGAAGCTCCTAAGATTAGCATAGGAACTCCAGAGGCTGCTTTGGATTACTTGCGACGTGCTCGACAAATGGAAACAGAATTTCGAATGGCAGATACCCTGAAAGTACAAACAGGGATTAGTGATATTGAGCAAAATTCGATGGAAGAGATGATCGAACTTCGAACGATCGAACGGCTCAAAGATGTTCAAGAATCTGCCTATAAAGAAGCCTATGAATTAGGTCTGATTGAAGGAAAACAAGAGGCGTTTCAAAATGCTTCCTCTGAAATTCAAAGACGTTTGGATGTTTTAGATAATATGCTCAAAGCCATTGGCAATTTGAAGAAGGATCTATTTTTACAAAATGAACGCCAGATAGTTCAGTTGGCTTTTCATATGGCCAGTCGCCTGGCGATGAAGGAAATTAAAGAAGACTCTTCTGTTATTTCAAATATTATCAAGACTTCATTAGAGGTGTCTCAAGGAGTTGAAGAGGTTGTTGTTCAAGTTTCGCCCTCTCAGTTGGAGTTTTTAGAACAACTCAGACAGCAGCGTGGTCGTGAATTTGATTTTATGAAACGAGTGAAGCTAGAACCTGTGGAAGGCATCCAAGAGGGTGGTTGTGTGATTATTACCAACTATGGGGAAGTGGATGCGCGTTTGGAAGAGCGATTAGACAAAATGTGGAAAGAACTTTTGGAAAATTTACCAAAAGTTCAAGATAGGTTTTCAGCCTGATGGATTATCAACTTCAACTGGATAAATATAATCATCTTGTTTCCAACCTGCATCTGACAAAAGACAGCGGCAAGGTGACGGAAGTTTCTGGTATGTTGATTAAAGGTTTTTTGCCAGGAGCCAGCGTTGGAAGTATTTGTGAAATTTTTCCTTCAGGAATTGAACGAACTTTTTTTGCTGAAGTTGTTGGATTTAAAGATCAATCCGTTTTGATGATGCCTCTTGAAGAAATGCGTGGAGTGAGTCTGGGATCCCGAATTGTTCTTTCGAAACAAATTGCGACAGTTAAAGTTGGATCTGAAGTTTTGGGTCGAGTCCTGGATGGGCTAGGACGTCCCATTGATAACTTGGGTTCTGTGGATGGTCAAAGAGATGTTCCATTGTACAGTGATGTCAGAAATCCCTTACAAAGAAAGCCTATTCGTCAGCCATTGGATTTAGGAGTCAGAGCCATCAATGGATTATTAACCATTGGACAGGGTCAACGTGTCGGAATTATGGCAGGTTCGGGTGTTGGTAAGTCGGTATTGCTTGGAATGATGGCCAGATACACGAATGCAGATGTGAATGTGATTGCTTTGATTGGCGAACGTGGTCGTGAGGTTCGTGAGTTTATTGAGAATGATTTAGGAGAAGAAGGATTAAAAAAATCTGTGATCATTGTTGTGACCAGTGATCAAAGCCCATTACTCAGAATGAGAGGGGCCTTTGTTGCGACAGCTGTGGCCGAATATTTTTCAAGTTTAGGAAAAAACGTTTTGCTGATGATGGATTCTGTGACTCGATTTTCTATGGCTCAAAGGGAAATTGGATTAAGTGCTGGAGAACCTCCTGCTTCGAAGGGATACACACCCTCTGTGTTCGCAGCTTTACCCAAATTATTAGAGCGAGCGGGTTCCTTTGAAAACGAAGGAAGTATCACGGGTCTGTATACAGTCCTTGTCGAAGGTGATGATATGAATGATCCTATCGGAGACAGCGTACGTTCGATTGTGGATGGACATATTGTGCTCAGCCGATCCTTGGCTCAGCGGGGTCACTTTCCAGCGATTGATATCTTACAAAGTGCAAGTCGTGTGATGAAGAGTGTGATCAATGGTGATCATTCAGGCTTAGCACAAAAGGTGCGAGAAAATTTAGCTGTTTATAAGGATGCGGAAGATCTTATCAATATCGGTGCGTACAAGCCTGGAGCAAATAGTAAAATTGACAGAGCGATAAGGCTCAATGATGGACTGATCGATTTCCTTCGTCAAAAAGTGGAAGATAAGTCTGACTTCGAAAAAACAATGCGACAACTGCAGGCAGCAGTTTCTGCTGGGTAATTTAGCTTATGACGTACAAGTTTCCTCTTCAAAAAGT
>CAZFSX010000285.1:0-3725 GCA_964522115.1 uncultured Pseudobdellovibrionaceae bacterium
CGCCCTTATGGCAAATACACAAGAAGCAATAGCTTGGATTCTTTTAAATAGCGATAAACTGCGCCTTAAGATTAAAAATAAAGACTGGATTAAAGAAATTTTTCCAGACTATGTTGATGTAGCCTGCTCGATACAGCTTGATTTAAATCTCCCAGAGTCATTTGGTTCTGGAGCAGCCCCATCTCAAGACCTTGCTCTTTGTAAAAGTTTTGCTGAGGCATTAGAGCGGGAAGCAGTCTTTGAAACAAAGATGAAAACATCGAATGGATTCGCGGCACATCTTGATCAAAAAAATGCTGAAATTAATGCCTCCAACGAGCTCCTAGAAAGACATCTATTTTTATCTCGATTTTTGTTAAATAAGCCTTTTTTGAAAATTCCAGAGAAGGTTCTATTTGAAAATTCATGGTATAGAAATGTTCAAATCTGGGCGAATAAAAATGGGTTAAGGTTTGAATTGTATTCCCTGGGGTACAATGGGTGCTTAGCTCTCACCAGGGGAGAGGATGCAAGAAACCCTTTTGGTCTGGTCGTTTCAACTGCCATTAAAGGGAGCATTCAAGATTCTATGCTTGGATCATCGATTGAGTGTCTTCGTAGATCTTACTTTTATCTCAATCAAGAGAGTGTTGTAGATTCTCATTCCTTATCACTTCAAGATTTTTTAAAAATTGATAGGCCGACTTTTGGAGATCATGGACGGCTAGGGTTGAATATTGAATATTCAAAAAGTCTTTCTGATTTATTTTCGAACGAAGAAGAGTCATTATCGAACATTGATAGTGGTCCGCAGCTTCCAAAGATTGATTTTCAAAATGTTTATTTACCTAAAATTGAAGCTTACAAAGGATGCCCCTATGCTTTTGTTCAAGCCCAAAGCGATTTGTTACAGCAAATGTTCTTAGGCGTTCCAAGTGAGAATAAAATTAATTTAAATGCACTCTCGAGATTTGCGGGTAAAAATATAGATTTTGCCGATATAAATAAAACACCTCACCCTTTTGATTGAGGTTGGACATGGAACAGAACTTATTTAAAAAAGAAATTCAAAAACTGGAACTTTACTTTTCGATTGGATACGCAGTTGCTGCTGTTCTGATTACAAGCCTTCTTATTTATGTAAACTCCTACTACAAAGGTCAATTAGCTTCTTCTTATGCATTAGCCGCTAGACATAGTTTGATAACACGAGATTTTAGACAGGCTTACACTTCCTTAAACCCATCGACACAGCAGGGTTTTATTGCTGTTGATATTAAAGATTCTGATGGAAATGTAGTATTAGTTTTACCAAATGAATCAAAGAGCGCAGAAGTTCAGAAACAATTTTTAACAATGAAATCAGTCAAGACCGTCCTTTTGAAAGATGGATCAGCGGGTGATTTCAAAATCATCTGTAGTTTCTATTATTCAATGTGGGTCATTCTATTTACGACAATAGGTTTTCTTATTTTAATTTTTATCGTGACGATGTATTTCTTAAGAATTGCAAAGAATCGTCTATATGAAAACCACCTCATTCAAACACAAAAAGCGGAAGCTGTTCTGGTTCAAGAAATCGCCCAGCAAGTCTCCCACGACATCCGCTCTCCATTATCCGCCCTGAATATGATGCTCACTGATTTAAAAGAACTCCCCGAGCAAAAGCGGGTGATTGTTCGAAAAGCCCTTGAGCGAATCAATGACATTTCCAACTCCTTGCTTGAAAAAAGCAAGGCGCCCCCGGCGGGCAGCATCCCCGCGCAAAGCGCGCCATCGCCTGTGGCGAGCACCCCTGCGGGAGCCAGGGAGGTTGTCTTACTTTCTTCGATGGTGGGCGAACTCTTATCAGAAAAGCGAATCCAATTCCGTGAAAAAATGGGCGTTAGCATTGAAGAGGATCTGACGAAGGCCTATGGGTACTTTGCTTCAGTGAATGCCACGGAATTAAAGCGAGTTCTTTCAAATTTAATCAATAACTCCATCGAAGCCTTCCCCGAAGGGGCTGGACGGGTGACTGTGGGGATTCGTGGCTACAAAGATGTAGTTCAAATTATAGTTAGCGATAATGGCAAAGGGATCCCAGCGTCTGTTCTTGCTAAATTGGGCGAGCGTGGTGTCAGCCATGGCAAAGAGTCCTCAGGTACTTCCGGATCAGGGCTTGGGGTGTATCATGCAAAGTCCACAGTCGAAGCCTATGGTGGCAAGTTCGAAATCCAATCCCGTGAGGGTCAAGGAACGATGATTCAAATCCAACTGCCAAGGGCCGTAGCGCCAGATTGGTTTGTGGAAGAATTGCGATTAAAGCCAGATATGAGCGTTTTTTCTGTGGATGATGATTCGAGCATCCATGGCATATGGTCTGAGCGCCTTGGGGCTATTGGAGCGGAAAAACAGGGGGTTTCGCTTAAGAGTTATACGTCGGCTAAAGCCTTCGTGGACATTTGCGAAGGACTGGTGCCGCAGGCCCGTGCGAACGCTCTTTTTTTAGTGGATTATGAGTTTTTAAATCAAGGTGTGAATGGACTTCAAGTCATAGAGAAATTGGGGATTGCTTCGCAGGCGATTTTAGTGACAAGTCGTTATGATGAAGTGGACATTCAGAAGAAGTGCAAGGGGATGGGTGTGAAGCTGATTCCTAAGGCCTTGGCTGGGTATGTGCCTATTGTGGTGGGGTAGTTAATTTAAAAGATCTCTTTGAGCTGATGGAACATAGGCAACGTAGGAACGATCTGATCTTTGATCATGTAGTAATAATCACTATTGTAGTGCTTGTTGGAAAGAAGGACTTTCTTTGGAACCGGCTTTTGGTATTTCCATCTGACGAACATATCTAATTCGTAAGTATATAATTTATAGTTCTTTCGTCTTTCGATCTGCGCTTTGTATTCAGGGGTCATCATGACATCGACATCATCTTTATTGCCCACAGTTTTTAAAGTATTCACAATCAAATCAAAATAGGTGGAAACAAACTGCTGTTTTTGGCGGCCAGTGGCCTCAAGGCATGCATTGATTTCATTTCTCTGTTGGATGAGCTCAACCAAAAGCAGGTTGAGAATCATTGGTGCATGTTTGCCATAAAGTTGAAAATCAATTTTTCCCAATTCTTGGTAATCAATTTTTCTGAAGGAAGCTTTGTACTGGTTCAGCTTTTCGTCTGTTCCTTCAATGTCTTTACATAGATCCCTCACAATGTTTTCAGACTGTGCTTCTTGAGCTTCTCTCTTCTTCTTTTTGAGAATGATAGGAATAAACAAAAGCATGATCGCGAGTGAGGTCAGCATAAAATAAAAAGTAAGCTTCATCATTCTGTTTTGTTCAAGCTCTTCAAAAAATCCAAGCTCTCGATTTTCTCGCTCAAATCTTTCTCGATCAAGCTTTTCGGCAATCTCACGCCAACCGTCGGGCATGATGTGATAGCCTTGAAAATCCCAATCATCAGAAAGCTTTTTTAGAGAGTGCCAAGTTTCATCTGTGGCGGGAGCTCCTTTGGAAGTAGCCTCTTGCCAAAGAAGCCATCTTTTCGTGGCTTCAATGGCAGACTTGTGCGCAAGCCTTAGGACTTCTTCTGCAGACATTTTAGGGTATAGTTTCTTGATTCGTTTGTGATAATGCCGGAATTGAGCTTTGGCGTAGTTGTCTTGGGATGTGTTTGCTGGAACAGGGGCTGGTCCTCCCAAAGTCGCATTCATCCATCCGGAGTGCACAGCCGTGGCCTTGGCATTCGCGGCGGAAGCCTTGGC
>CAZFSX010000286.1:0-3690 GCA_964522115.1 uncultured Pseudobdellovibrionaceae bacterium
TCCGCGGCACTGACGGAGATCCGGCCCGAACTCAGAAGGTCTTGGGTGACCTGCATAAGGGATCTTGCAGCGGCAGGCAAGTTCGCAGCCCAATCATTGTGGGCATTGTGATCCGATCCATCTGAAATGTATTTGATGGAGCTAAGACCTATATTCATTTGTCGGCAAACCTTGGCAATGGCATAGGCCTCCATATCCACCAAGTCACAAGCTAAGCGAGTTTTTCCAACTTCGAAAGTATCCCCTGTTCCACAAACACCTTTTTTTAAATCGTGACAAAGAGTAGGAACTTCCAGGCGACCAGGCAAAGGATCTAAGGGAGTTTCACCTAAAGGAAAACCTAAAGGAGTGATATCCATATCCCTTTGGACAAAGGCCGAACATTCAATGATATCGTGGGTAGGAAACTTGGAGCTTCCCGCCGTTCCCAAATTTAAAACATAATCAGGCTGATACTGCATGATCCAGCGAGCGGTGGCTGCTGCAGCATTGATTTTTCCAATCCCACAGTAACGAACATTCCATCCTTGTTTTTCAAAAAGTCCCTGCGATTCGCTGGGCAATGCCATGATCAGTAAAACTTTATTTGTATTGGACAAGGGACACAACCTTTCTTCCTTGAAATCGAAAATCATTCAAAAAAAGCAAATCAATCAAGACAGCCACATCTTGTACTTCATATCCGGCTTTTTGGCATAACGAAATGCCCGCAGCCAAGGTTCCTCCTGTAGCCAAAACATCATCCATAATGATCACACGGCCATGTCCCTGTGCCATTTCTAAGGTCGCTTCTCCGTATTCCAAAGAATAGCTCTGACGTAAAACAGGAGGAGGTAACTTCCCAGCTTTACGAAGAGGGATAAAGCCTTTGTTCGTATGCATAGCCATCATGGAGGCAAGAATAAAACCTCGACTTTCAATTCCTACAAAAGCATCGACGGCAGTTAAGTCCATACGATCCGCAAAGGCTTTCACCATGTGGCGAAGTGCTTCCGGGCTTTTTAGCAAAGGTGATATGTCACGAAACATGACTCCAGGCTTGGGAAAATCCGGGATATCGCGAATCAAGGAATGAAAATCCATGGGCTCCTCTTTTTTTAAACGTTCATTTTCCACTTAGGGGGTCGTGGATGGGTTTTTTAAAATTTCTGGCGTTTCTGGGAAAAGCCCCGAAGAAAGCTCTTTCAAATACATCGCTTGTCCCGTGGAAAATTGTTCGGAAACAAGCAAAAGCCTTTTATCCGCGGAGACATCGGCTTGCAAGCATCTTTCTTTGCAAGTGTGCAAATGATAGATTTTTTTTTGATCAAGGTGATAACTTTGGATGAGCTGAGGTTTCGATTCTGAAATCAAAATCATCCATGGTCCAGACACACGTCGAGCAAAGACCAAATCAGAGACTGGTAAGACTTGCCGTTGCCAACTTTTTCCTGATTTACGCAGAAAAATCCAAGATGGGGCATCTGTGGTTTTCAAGATCCATCCAGCATCTTCAAAATGATTCCCAGATAAGGTCATTTGAACAGATTCTTGTTTTTCTAGAGGAAGCTGGACAGGAACAGTCTCCTTCCCATTATAGAAATAAGCTTGTTGGGTTTTGGATTCTTTTTGTTGAAGCCATAAAAAAGCACCTTTGTTGCCAACCAGGGATATTTGAGCATCACGACCAGGATGTTGAGTCCATCTTTCCGTGGAGAAGTTGCGAAGATTCATGCTGTAGATTTCAACAGGAGTCCCCATTTTATCTGACTCTTCTTTCGGGATCATTTTTTGAGGAGTCTCTTTAATTTCATCCGTGGAAGATGTAAACAAAATTTCTTCCGGGGAAAGATATTGTGGTTCATTCGCATCGCCCAACTGATAAGTCAATCGACGTTCTCGTTGCAAGATCAGATCATATTCGTAAATTTGAAATTGCTCGTGGGAAGTCCGAAGGTGACTGGCATAAAGAACCTTTTTTCCGTCACTGGAAAATACACCCTCTGAGTTTTGGCCAGGAAGTGAAAGCCAACGCATTCCTGGATCTAAAGTTGGAGGAGCTTGAATAGAATCAGAGGCTTTTTCAACAGAAGGTCCCGTGAAGGGTGTTTTGATGGTTGAATGAGAACAAGATGCCTGTAAAAAGAGGAAGATCAAGAGGCTGGCGCTGGAAAGAATTTTTTGTAGGATGGAAAAAGGGCTTTGGCGTTTCAATTCTTCAGGAGTCATCCATTCCCAGTCTTTCTTGGCTTCGCGCGCAGATGATTTTGTGATGCGTACAAAAATTTCATGATGAGTGATCGTGTGTTTTAAATCAAACTTTGTTGGCTTTTTCTTTAGTTTTTGAAATTCCCCTGGAAAAATCCAATGGTTTTTTAAAACGGGGGATTTTGAATCTTTCACAAAAGCCACTAGTCCTTTTTTTTCAGCAAGCTGAACATCCCAAAGCCAAGGTTCCATGGCCTTTCTTGGTTTTTTCAAAGGAAGTTGAGTCACAAGATTTTGCTGGTGAGCTTGACAAGATTGAACCCATGGGCAAACAGCGCAAGTTGGACTTGTCGGAGTGCAAACAGTAGCTCCTAATTCCATCAATGCTTGGTTGATGATGGAGGGGTCTTCTTTTTGATTTAATTGATCTGAAAGTTGTTGCAGTTTCTGTCGCGCTGAATTTTTCCACCACTCTTCATTGAAGGCGTACAAACGAGAAAGAACGCGAATGACATTGCCATCTAAAACTCCCACAGCTTCAGAAAAAGCAATGCTGGAAATCGCGCGAGAAGTATAAGGACCCATCCCTGGAAGTTGTATCAATTCTTCGGCTTTTTTGGGAAATCCTGTTTGTTTCAATTTTTGAGCGCAGGCGTGCAATAGGCGGGCTCGGCGATAATAACCTAATCCAGCCCAAGATTCTAAAACTTTTTCTAAGGAAGAATCAGCCAAGGTTTGCACGTCAGGGAAACGTTCAAGAAAGCGTTGGTAAAAAGGCATCACGGCTTGAACTGTGGTTTGTTGCAACATCACTTCGCTGATCCAAATCTTGTAAGGATTTTTATCTGCACGCCAAGGAAGAGGTCGATGGGATGCCAGATACCATGCCTGAAGTTGTTTTGCCAGTTGCTGGGGATTCGTGATGCTTCCCAAAGAGTTCTTCTTCGTCATAGTTTTCGCTTTCTCTTCGTGAAGGAATTTCATACAATGACGGTGAGTTCTTGTCATGTTCATTTTTGCAGCAAACCTTGGTGACCCCAGGGAGATTTTCACAGGAGGAATCGATGTTAAGTTCTTATCAACCTTTGAGTGGCCGAGAGTTCCCACGCTTTTCTGCGATTAAAACTTTTTTCCGTTTGCCTCATGTGGAGCCTGCAGATACGTATGATGTTGGAATTTTTGGAATCCCCTACGATGGGGCTGTTTCCTATCGACCAGGAGCTCGATTTGCACCTAGTCATGTTCGAGAATGTTCAAGTCTAGGTCGCGGATTTCATTGGTCACGAGCTCTATCCTTATTTCAAACATTAAAATTTGCGGATGTTGGTGATTGCCCCACGGTTCCGATTGATCAGCTGCAAACCTATGAACGCATCCAAAACTTTGCCAGTTTTTTATTGCACCATGGGAAAAAATTTATTGCTGTGGGGGGAGATCACTCCGTGACATTGCCATTGTTGCGCGAACAAAGAAAACATCTTCAGATGATCTTTCAGGACCCGA
>CAZFSX010000287.1:0-3680 GCA_964522115.1 uncultured Pseudobdellovibrionaceae bacterium
TGTTTCGCCTTTTTCATGATGCCTGATTCTTGACCCGCGCACTGAAAATCGCGGTAGAACAATACCGGAACCGACTGCAAATCAGGGACTTTCTTCTTATCCACAACTTCAGTACCCATCGCACACACTTCGCGGGTCAAAGTTTCTTGCAGTTCAAATGTTCCCAAAAGATCCTTCACTCCCATTTGAACATCGAAGCTGAAACAAGGAATCGTCTGAGTTGGCAGAATGGCTGAGGATGTGTACAGAGAATAAGTTAAATAATTATCAGATCGAGAAAGATAACCCTGCATGGGAAGATTTTCTCTGACAATAAAATCTGTGTATTTTGAATAAGCCTGTTGTGCTTCCAACATCACCCGATTTTTTGCAAGATCATGCATTTCTTTTAAGCTTGCATGAGCTGCACCTACGATAAAGATCAAAATCATCAATACCCAAGACCCTGTTTTTTTCATAAAACCTCCTTTATGATTAATCGAAAAAATAAAAGCCGTTTTTTTCAACAATGACACCCGAAACTTCTGCACCCTGTTTGATTTCACAATCAGCATCAATAAATTGAACCTCCCGAAGGGGATCCAAATCCAAGGGACAGACCTGAGAAACTGAAAAACGAATCGGTTTTGAAAAATCTATTTGAAAGCGACAGATGGTTTCATGAACATCACCCAGCTCAGGAGTTAAAACCTTGGCAAAGCCCTGAATCTGAATTTCACGTTGTTGGCATTCCATGGAATATACTGTGGATGATGAAGATATCAAAAGGGTCATCAGTAACAAAGACTTCAGCATTGAAAACTCCCATTCATAGATAACGCCACACCGAAGTGTTTCCATCTTCTACGGCAAAGTATTCTGGCCCACAAGCCCCTAAACACAATCTTGAAAAAACTCTATAGAGGTCTATTGAACCTGATCGCCAACGACTCTTTCCAGAAGAGCCGCATAAAATCCATCCCCTTGCCCCTGATCAGGGTCGATGCGCAGCTGTTCAAGAAGGCGCCACTGATGACCAAAATCCTTCATAAACTTTTCAATTTGCTGTTCATTTTCACTGGGTAAAATACTGCAGGTTGCGTATAAGACCAAACCGCCAACCTTCGCCATTTTGCTATAAGAACGAAGAATATCTTGTTGTAACTTCTTCAAGTTTTCTAATTCTTCTGCGGTCAATTTCCACTTTTTATCGGGATTGCGCCTTAAAACACCCAATCCTGAACAGGGAACATCCAGCAGAACGCGGTCGAAATTTTCGTGCTGACGCTTAATCACCTTGGTCGTATCAATGAAACGCGTTTCCACAATATCGACTCCATCTCGACGGGCCCTTTGCTGAAGTTCCTCCAGCTTCCATTCGGCCACGTCCAAACTGAGAATACGCCCTTGATTTTTCATTAAAGCGGCCAGATGCAGGGTCTTTCCCCCAGCTCCTGCACAAGCATCCACAACTCTTTGTCCTGGCTGAACTCTTAACATCGGAGCAATTTTTTGAGAGGACAAATCTTGCATTTCAAAATATCCATCTTGAAAAGCTTTGGTCGAAAAAACATTCTTACGAACAGGCAAACTCAAGGCGATTTCAGACCCCATCACAGGCAGGGTTTCCACTTCTTCTTGACGAAGTTTTTTCATCAATTCTTGGCGCTGTATTTTCAATGTATTGGTTCGAAGGTAAACCGTAGAACTCTCGTTCAATGATGTCAAAATGGAAGGCCAACGGGCACCCAACTCTTGATCTCCCAACTGATCTAACCAATCAGGAATACTTTCTTTCAAAGCCCGTCCTGGTAACTTGGCCAAACGCTGTTGGATCATCTCTGGATCTAAACCCTGAAAACCATCCCAAGAAGGCAATTCAAACCCCTGACGAACTAAGAAGGCACCCACAGCCAAGGGAACAAGTTCTCGGTTGGGAGTCGTATCAATGGCATACCATAGCTGGCGCCACCAGCGAGTGATTTCATACACACTTTCCGCGTAAAAACGACGGTCCCGTGAACCCCATTGGCGATGCATTTTAAATTTGCGCTTGATGATTTTGTCTGCGAATTCTCCCGCAAAAAAAATACTTTGAAGAGCATCCACCAATTCAGAAACAAGGTGAGCATGCAGTTTAGGTTGAAGAGTCAAAGCACTTTTTTCAGTGGTTTTTGCAAAACCTTTGCGGTCAAAATTCATAGATTATCCGATCAAAAAGAGAAAACGACTCCCCCTGATAGATAAGTTCCGTTCAATTGTCCATCAGAAAGAAGATGAAGATGATTTTTCATCCCAAACTCGATCAAGAATCCCACGGCCTCAAACACATCCATCAAACGAGCTCCTGCGACCAACTGATAATCTAAACTGAGATTGCTTTCATTGGGAAGTTGGCGAAAGAAGGCTCCGACTCCAAGACCCAAACCAAAGTACAAGGGAAACCCAGCTTCTGCACGAGGAAAGGTCCACAAAGGTAACAAAGACATTTTCATGGGTTTTTGATCTTGCAATTCATACTCGTTAAAATCCACTCGCAGGGACATATCAAAATTATTCCAATCACTCATGAAATAGGTCAGCCCATAAGTACTTTGCGCAGGATTCGAAGAAGATCCCTCTCCCCATACATAGGATTGAGAATTCATGTATTTTCCGTAATGCAAAGCCAGTGTCTGTTCTCCCCGGACTTTGGTGGCTGCTTTTTGCATATATTTCGCAGCCGCTTGACGGCCCACTTCTTGTGCATAGGTTGGAGTTGTCAAAAGAATGGACAGCAAACCCGTGATGATGAACTTCATAGTAATCCTCCTGAAAAAAGGCAGTTTAAATTTAAAATCAGAAAAACTCCAAGATTCTTCTTCTGACATGAGAGGCTAAATCCCAGCAAGGATTGACCCCACTGAGGTTCATTTCATATTCTGTCCCCAGAGGTTCATGCATGAAATGCCCCCAATGTGGACATACCAACGATCGAGTTTTAGATACCCGCGAACAAAAAGAAGGGGATCTGATCCGTCGTCGTCGTGAGTGCATGGCTTGCAAGACTCGCTTTACGACTGTGGAAAGTTTGGTTTTAACCTACCCCTACGTCATCAAAAAAGATGGCCGACGGGAACCTTACAACACAGAAAAAATTCGTCACGGCATTCAAGCCGCATGTCAAAAGCGTCCCATCAGTTTGCAACAAATTGAAACCATGGTGGAGCGTATTTCCCATTGGGCCTTGGCAAAAAGTGATAAAGAAATTTCCTCTCAAGATATTGGTCGCCGTGTGATGACGGAACTCAAGCGTATGGATGATGTTGCCTATGTTCGATTTGCAAGTGTCTACCGTACTTTTCAAGATGTTCAGGAGTTCGTTGAAACCTTGGAAGACCAAGATCATGAAGTCATTGACAACCTTAACCAACTCCCGTTAACTCCCCTTTCTTTAGCGAAAGATCAGGAACAGAAAGGGACCCCCCATGAGAAGACAGTCGCGCGAACTTGCGTTGCAGATTCTATTTCAAACTGAATTTACAAACCCCATTCCATTATCCGAGTTCTTAGCTCTGTATGCGGGGACAGTCAGTGAAGACGCGATGGAATACACTCGGGCCCTGGTTCAAGGCATTCAAAGCAATAAAGAAAAAATTGATAGCATTATTCAGACAGCCTCTTCACACTGGAAAGTGCAACGAATGGCTTTGGTTGACCGC
>CAZFSX010000288.1:0-3655 GCA_964522115.1 uncultured Pseudobdellovibrionaceae bacterium
TAAAAACATTCTAACAGATTCCCTGACTGCCCCTGTCATTGATGGAGAACCGATAATTTTCAACGAGCGATGTGATGGATGATTTATCCTTACCTTTGCAGATTTCAAAAAGACGTCTCTTTCTTAAATCACAGAACACTGTTGCGAACTCTGCATAACCTCTTCTTCGAGTGAAAAAGTGTTCATCTATTCCTAAAACATCTGGCCACTTCGTCTGGCATCGATCTCGTAATCGTGTGCAAAGAGCATCATAGTGAACTTTGTACATGAAGCCACTTGAGCATGAGTGATGTTTACGTACCAGACTCATATTGACATAGTGATTGCAGTCATTGGCCACAGCTTTTCTGAAGTGAGCTGTGGATCGACGTCTTGGCCAAATTTCAGAAACAGGTTCAGTAAATGGCTTCTTACAGGTTTTGCAATAGTAGCGGTGTTTGGTGATATGCAGCCATAGTGGTTTTTCTCTTAAAGGTGCTTCGCGGACTCTTGCATAGGCTTTGCCTGCTTGTACAGAGCTTGGTGTTGCGCATTTAGGACAGACTTCAAAGGGATTGCGGATTTTTTCTACCTTCCACAGGTATCCATTTTTAAAAGTGTGATTAGATATAAATTTTAGTTCCTTTGGGAGTATAGAATCAGCTAAATTGAACTCGGTAGGCATAGGCTTGTTTCCTCACGTGAAATTGTTGTGGTAAACAAATCTTACGAAGGAACTTGTCCTATGCCTATTTTTTTATGCTCTGCCTTATACAGTGAAGTGTGGAGAGCCTTGATAATCCATATCTTCGTCCTTAGCGATTTTTTTGACTTCATTCAGTAAATCATCACTCACACGCAATGTGATGGTTTTGTTTTTCTTTTGAATTTGGAAGAGTTCATTAAGGCGAACCCATTTGCCGAAGATGCAAAAAAGTCAAATCCCGTAAGATGGAGTGGCGTCAGTAGAAATTGGAATAGAGTTGAGTCAACCGAGCTTCTTCCATATGGAGTCAGAAGTTTAAATGAAATACGACATCTTTATTGACAACCATCGATACGGTAGCCAAAACTTTCATTTTGATATTCCAAAGTGATAGCACTTTGAACATCTCTTGCTCCCAAAAAGACGCACATGAGAATGAACAATGAAGAACGTAAAAGAGAAGTCGTCATCTTCTGATTCTATGACTTTGGGATGCCCCTGTCCACAGGACCCGACTAAGTGCTAGGAAATGAATTTTTCATGGGGAGAGTTGAAAAACTTATCAGTTTTAAATGCAACTTCCATTTAAAAATCACGACAAAATCACGACATTTATCTGTAAATCACGACAAATATTATCAATGTATTTGCAATTTTGTCTTTAAAATACAATACTTTATAGCATGGCTAAATCACGACAGAATCGCGACAAGATCACGACAGAAAATCAAACTCATCTTTCTGTGAATGAAACGAAGATCCTTCAATTACTTCATCATGCTGATGGTAAAGGTTTATCTATTTCTCAGATTTCAAAATTCACTGATATTCATCCAAGAACTCTTTTGAGGCAATTGTCGAATCTGATTTCCAAAAAAAAAATTGCACGCGAAGGTCGAGGACCCGCGAGTCGTTATGTTCTTGTTTCTCAAGTAACTGAAAACTTTTCTGTAGCCCAAGGTTATAATTATGATTTTTTAGAATCCTATATTCCTAATAAAACTTTTTTATTGTCCATTGATGACCGACGAAAGCTTCAGCAGATCAGTAGGAATGTGGGGGAAACTGCGCATGCTGAAACATTTATGGGAGATATATTAGAGCGACTCTTAATTGATCTTTCGTGGTCTTCATCAAAGTTGGAAGGAAATACTTATTCTTTATTGGAGACGGAACATCTTTTACGAAAAAACACACCTGCTTCAGATAAGGAACAAATTGAAACTCAAATGATTTTGAATCACAAAGAGGCCATCGATTTTCTCATACGAAATATTCAAGAGCTTGAATTGAACTGGTATTCTCTTCGTAATATTCATGCATTATTGAGTGATGGGCTATTGCAAAATCCTGCCATGGAGGGGCAGTTAAGACCGACGGCTGTTGGAATTGATGGTTCAAATTATATCCCAATTAATGTTCCACAAATTCTTCAAGAACAGGTAGATTTATTTCTTCACAAGGTCAAACATATTGAGAACCCCTTTGAACAAAGTTTTTTTATTCTTGTATTTGTTCCTTATCTTCAGCCATTTATCGATTTAAATAAACGTACATCACGTGTGTTTTGCAATATTCCGTTTTTAAAAAATAATTTATCACCCTTGTCTTTTAATGAAGTGGAAAGGTCTGACTACATTCAGGCAATCATTCATATTTATGAACAAAATGATACATCCTTTTTACGTGGAATTTTTATGAATTCTTACCTTCAAACAAGTCAGCGCTATCAGGTGACCAAAAAATCTTTGACGGCACCCCATCCTTTAAAAATTAAGTATAGAAAATTCATTCAAGACTATGTTGCGAATTTGATTCGCACTGAAAAGAATAAAGTGTTTTCAATTGAAGACAAAGAAGTGGAAAAAGATGACCGTATGGAACTACAGAAAGTTCTAGAAAATGAGCTTCGTAGCATTCATGAAGGAAATTATGCAAAATTCCATATTTTGCCTTCTGAATATAAAAAATGGGCTAAAAAATATCGTCGTAAGTAGCAGGGTCGCAAGCAACAGATTTGAACTTTTTCATGAAAATGATCTTAGGTCGTTCTGAATATCTATTTTGAAGAAATCACCACAAAACTCCGTTTCAATCTATGGTATCTTCCTGCATGGTGTTTTTTTATAAAGCCCTTCAGGGTAAGGATTTGCTATGCGAACTTCATTGATTTCATATTTTTTGTTTTTCAGTCTATCTCTGACTGCAGGTGTTTCTTCGGCGGAAATATTTGATGGGACCAGTTCAAGTCAAAGTTCTAACACGCCTGTTGCAGATCCTGTTGTGAATCATGCCCAACCGGTCAATCCAGGTCTACCGTAAAGTGGATCCGCCACCAACTCCTGCCGCTCGTTCTTTAGCTCCAGCACCTACTGCACGTAAATATGCCCCAACGGAAAGCGTAGTTCAGGCAAGCCCATCCAAGGCAGCGAAGGGGGCGTCCTCATCACCTGTCACGCAATATCGCAAAGCAAGCCCTGAAGCCATTGCGAACGGATTTGTCCCTCAAGGTTCAGGTAAGAAGCTTTTGCAAGGAACTGCTGGTAAGGCATCGGTGAGTCCTCAAAAAGATATCGGTAACGCTGGTTCAACGATGAAAAAACCAAGTTCAATTCCAGGTGGTCAAAGTTATTTGGCAGATCAATCACGTGGGGTGAACTACACTCACACGGCCTATTCGAATCCCCATAGTCAAACCTCAGGCCCTAGAATGATGGGTGTTTCGGAACGAGTTTTTGTGCATTCCTATCAGGACTCCTTTTTGAGTATGAACAATTTTTGGTTTTATTGGTTTCTTTTGCATCCTCATTCTTCAGGTACCGCATCTTCCAATGTCACCTATGTTGAGTCACCAGTACCGAATCAAACGATTGTCCAGTATGTAGATCCAGATACTCAGCAACAACAACAAGTGATTTTAAAAGGTGTGACTCCATTGCAGTTGACAGAGTTGCAACAGCATTTTCCTTT
>CAZFSX010000289.1:0-3654 GCA_964522115.1 uncultured Pseudobdellovibrionaceae bacterium
ATGAGCACTCAAAGATTTGATTTAACCGTAGAGCCACGCACAACTGGCAAACATTTCAGCCGCAAGTTGCGCAGAGAACGTAAAGTTCCTGCAACTGTTTACGGATCAGTTGCTCCAAAAAGCATCAGCCTTGAAGAAGGTATGATCGTAAAATACAATGTCCGCGCCTATGAAAATGCTCTTTTCAATTTGAAAAGCGCTGACAAAGGTTTGGACAATGTTGTTGTTTTGATGAAAGACGTTGTTGTTCATCCCGTGACTCGTCGTCCACAGCACGTTGACCTCTTTGCTATCGACTTGAAAAAAGCCGTTCGCGTTTTTGTTGAAATCCTTATTGAAGGAAAACCAGTTGGTCTTGCTGATGGCGGTCTTTTGAATATCGTCAACCGCCAAGTTGAGATCGAATGTTTACCTACTGATATTCCTGAAAGCATCAAAGTTGATGTTTCAAATTTGGGTGTTGGAGATTCTTTGCATTTCTCTGACCTTCAATTGCCCGCTTCTGCGAAGATGATTTCTTCTGCAGATCTGACAATTGCGGTTGTAAACTTGATTGAGGAAGAAACTGCCGCTCCAGCAGCAGCTGCACCAGCAGCGGCAGCCGCAGCTCCAGCAGCAGCAGCGGGCGCAAAAGCTCCTGCCGCAGCAGCAAAAGCTCCAGCTAAAAAGTAGTTTTTCTTCGCAATTAATGACTTTTAAAAAGCGACCTGACAAAGGGTCGCTTTTTTTTTAGACTTTTGACTTTCACGACGGGGGAAAAACATGTGGCTGATTGTTGGTCTTGGCAATCCTGGTGATCGTTATACATGGACACGGCATAATATAGGCTTTCTCGCTTTAGATATGATTCAAAAAATCTGCTCTGCCTCAGGATGGCATCAAGAGCATAAGGCTCAAACTTGCAAAGTTCGATTTGCAGGAACAGATCTTCTCTTAGCAAAACCTCAGACCTTTATGAATCTCTCTGGAGAATCCGTCGTTGCTTTGATGAATTTTTACAAAATTCCGCAGGAACAACTTGTCGTTTTGCATGATGAAATCGACATCCCCTTCCAACACCTACGCTTCCACAAAAACCGAGGAGCCGGTGGACACAACGGAATTAAAAGCATCAGTGCTTTGATGGGCACTAACGATTACACACGATTAAAACTTGGAGTGGGACGACCTCCCCATCCATCGATGAGCCCCGCAGATTATGTGCTCCAAAAATTCAATGATATGGAAATGCAAGAGCTCGGCCCCTTCCTGCAAAGAAGTGCGGACGCCCTTCAGTGCCTTTTGCAAAATGGATTGAATAAGGCATCTAGCCTATTCAATGGTGGACCAAGCGACAAACAAGAATAGACTTTTTACTCAGGGACGTGCATATTCGTCCCATCACATTTTTCTGAGGAGATCCCTATGAGTTTGCAAGTTGGCATCGTTGGTTTACCAAACGTGGGCAAAAGTACTCTGTTCAACGCCTTAACAGCAGCAAAAGCGGAAGCTGCCAACTATCCTTTCTGCACCATTGATCCAAACGTGGGGGTGGTGACAGTTCCTGATCCCCGCTTAGACTTGATCACTCAGTTTGTGAAACCTCAAAGTGTTGTTCCCACAACTGTGGAATTTGTGGATATCGCAGGCATCGTCAAAGGTGCCAGCCAAGGTGAAGGCTTGGGCAATCAGTTTCTTTCTCATATCCGCCAAACAGATGCTATCGTGCATGTGGTTCGTTGCTTTGATGATCCAAATATTATTCACGTGTCAGGAAGTGTAGATCCTCTGCGCGATATGGAAGTAATCAATACAGAATTGATGCTTGCAGATTTAGACTCTGTGGATAAGCGCCTTAAACGCACAGAAAAAATGGCAAAGACCAGTACCGATAAAAAAATCAAAATGGATTACGAAGTGACTCGTAAAATTTACCAGGCTTTGGAAAAAGGTCTACCAGCTCGTAGTGTTCAATTGGATGAATTGGAAACTCCTTTTATGAAAGAGCTGCATCTTTTAACGGCCAAACCTGTTCTTTACGCCTGCAATGTTTCTGAAGAAGATTTTACAAAAGGTGGAAATGCCTGGGTTGAGTCCGTGAAAAAACGTGCACAAGAAGAAGGAAATAAAGCGATTCTTATTTGCTCCGCAATGGAAGCTGAAATTTCTCAACTTCCCAAAGAAGAACAGAAAGAGTTTTTATCCAGCATTGGCACGACAGAACCAGGACTTCATCGATTGATTATTGAAGCCTACAGCCTTCTTGGTTTGCAAACTTACTTCACAGCTGGAGAAAAAGAAGTTCGTGCTTGGACCATCCGAAGTGGAACAAAAGCTCCCCAAGCTGCGGCAGTGATTCATACAGATTTTGAACGTGGTTTTATTCGTGCTGAAGTATATCACTGCGAAGATCTCTTCAATCTTAAAAGCGAACAAGCTGTAAAAGAGGCTGGAAAATACCGAGTTGAAGGAAAAGAATAGACTGTGAAAGATGGAGATATTCTGTTTTTCCGTTTCAATGTTTAATTTATTTCAAGGGGGCAGTGATGATTCGAACAGAGATATTAGGCATTGGTGGATATGTTCCTGAAAAAGCCGTTACAAATTTTGATATTGAAAAATTATTAGACACAACAGACGAGTGGATTCAACAACGCACAGGAATCCAACAACGCCATTGGCTGCAAGATACCAGTATGGCGAACTCTGATTTTGGACTTCAAGCAACACAACGAGCTTTGAATCATGCTCAAATTTCTGCCTCAGAAATCGATATGATTATTTATGCAACTTCCACTTCTGACTATGATGTCCCAGGAACTGCTTGCATATTACAAACTAAACTTGGATTAAAGCCAATTCCTTCTTTAGATATTCGTCAAGCATGTTCGGGGTTTATTTACGGATTGGACATTGCTGATAAGTTCATCCAATCAGGTCAATACAAAACGATTCTTTTGATCGGATCTGAACTTCAATCAAAAGGTCTAGATAAAACCCCTCGCGGCAGAAATATTTCCGTACTCTTCGGTGATGGAGCTGGAGCCGTCATTTTAAGAGCGCGAGAGGAATCTTGCGCTTCTCGCATATTTGCAACTCAAACTTTCGCGGACGGAAAGTTTGCTTCAGAACTTTGGATGAGATCTCCAGGAAGTGCTAATGGTGATTCTCGAATTTCTCACGATCACATTGAACAAGGTTTAATCTACCCTGAAATGAATGGGAAAACAGTCTTCATGCACGCCGTAACTCGAATGCCTGAAGTTCTTAAAAGCACATGTGATCAAGCCAAAATTTCCGTGCAAGATTTGGATATTTTATTCTTTCATCAAGCCAATCTTCGAATTAATTCCAAAGTTGCAGAAATCATGAACTTACCTGAATCTAAAATTCATAACACCATACAAAAATTTGGTAATACAACGGCTGCGACCATTCCATTAGGTATGAGCGATGCTATTTCTTGCGGAAAACTTCAAAAAGGAATGCTTGTAGGAGTTGCCGCATTTGGTGCTGGATTCACATGGGGAGCCTCTGTTTTTCGTTATTAACTGGATCTTGGACTACCCTGAACAGAGGGGTGAAGAAGAAAAACCAACACCATCATGGACAAAGTTGGAAGCAAGACAGACATTGGCGCGATGGAAAAATACCGCCAATTTTGCTGCAGCATAA
>CAZFSX010000290.1:0-3643 GCA_964522115.1 uncultured Pseudobdellovibrionaceae bacterium
GGCGGCGTGCTTGGCTTTAGTGCGACTTCTGATTTTGATGGAGTGACTATCTCAAATACTAAGATTAAGGCTTCTCCGGTATATACAGGTAGTTATTTTACTCCCTATGGAAGTCCATCTTCGCTTGGGTTATTGGCTGGGCAAATGGGAATTATCTATGAAGGACTTGGGGTCAATGGAGTCTCATTGGTTCGTTCTATTGACGTTAAAGGCGACATTCAAATCTTGAATACAATTAGTTCTTATGGAAGTACGCCTCCTTTTGCGGAAAGAATCGGTTCGCTGTTTGGAACCCTGGCACCTTACACAAATGCAACAATTCAAAATATCAATATTGCTGTTAATATTACGGCATCATCATTCGATGATAATCCTGCGCATGTTGTGAGTGCTGAGGGGGTTGGTGGCCTTGCTGGGTCTATTTATGCATACGGGCGATCTAATGCAAACGGAAATATTAGCTTTTCCAATATTAAAATCAATAATCCTAATATGGAGTGTGTATCAGGTTGTGGTGGGCTTGCTGGATTTTTTATCAGTGGGGAGCATTACTCAACCAATGTTAGAGCCTACAAACAGACTTATTCTTTTTCACAAATTCAAATTGATGCTGGAGTGTCTCAAACTCAACTCTCAACCGGACAATGTTCGATGAATTGCTATGCATCAGCTGGACAAGGTGGTTTATTTGGATCCATGCGAGAGCAATCAAGCTATGGTCATGGTAATCCCAATGGCTACGTATTTAGTTTAGATAAGTCTGCGTTGCGTTTTACCTCCACAAGTGTTGCTGCTGCCGAATATGGTGGCGGAGTTGTTGGTGAAGTTTTGATTGACGGTAATGCAACCGAATATCCTTCTGGAACAGATTTCTTTACGATCACAGACTCATTGGTTGTCGGAAATCTTAAGCTTCTTACTGCTGTTGCTGCAAATACTGGAGTACTTTTTGGTGTCAATAGTCTAACTTCAGGCGCAAACACGCGCATTAAAGTTTTACGAAGTTATTTTACAGGTTCAGCAAAGTTCAATCTTCAGTCTGCTGTCAGTTTTTATGCAGATCCAGCTGTTGTTGTGTGTGATGCAACGAAAAACTCTGCAAATTTTGTCGATACGACGAATACGGGATCAAATTTTTATCCAACGACAGCAACTTGTTCTGGTTATACCCAGAAAACTTCGACTCAAATGAAAGACACTTCTGCAAATATCTACCAAGCTGCAGGGTGGGATTTCACGACAGTTTGGAAATGGCCTGAAGCAGGCAATAACAATGGCTACCCAGTCCTTCAATGGATGGGTGAATAAGCAATCTCCATCTCAACTTTTGTCCTGATTCTCACAAAAAGCCCTTCCATTGGGCTTTTTGTGCTTCTTAGAAAACCCGAATAACATTGACTAACCTATATATTTTCGCCGAAAATATATAGGTTGCATATATAAATTCGGGAAAATTAAATAGTTGTATGAGGAGAATTCATGTTTCATCGTCACTTATCCAAGGAATTGAAACAGTTACTGAGTAAAGGGAAAAGTATTTTATTACTTGGACCACGTCAGGTTGGGAAGACGACATTAGCAATGACATTGGATTGTGATCTGAAATGGAATTTGGCAGTCAATAAGGATCGTCAGGCCTTTGAAAGAAATCCTGATCTTTTGGCTCAGAGAATTCAAGATTATCAGAAAAAAAAACCATTTATTTTTATTGATGAAATTCAAAAAGTTCCAAGTCTGTTGAATGAGATTCAGCATTTAATTGATGAGAAAAAAGCACAATTTTTGCTGACAGGTTCTAGTGCCAGAAAGCTTAAACACGAAGTCGAGGTGAATTTAATTCCTGGTCGTATTTTAAATTTAAGAATGGATCCTTTATGTTCTACAGAAGCTTCGCAGCCTTGGTTGTCTTTGATTCAATACGGTCAATTGCCGCAGATTTTAACAGAGTCTGAAAAGAAAATGAAAACCCTCTTATTAAAATCCTATATCGAAAACTATATTGAAGATGAAATTCGGAAGGAAACAAAAATAAGAAATATCGCAAATTATTCTCGGTTTTTAGAATTAGCGGCTATTCAATCTGGCAAAGTGACGAATTTTTCAGAAATTTCAAAAGAACTTGGTCCCACCATTACAACCATTCAATCTTACTATCAAGTTCTTGAGGACACTTTATTTGCAGATCGGATTGATCCCTACTTAAAAAATTCTCAACGTAAAAAATTAACCAAATCAAGTAAGTATCTTTTTTTTGATTTGGGTGTACGTCGCTTTTGTGCCCATGAAAGTGTGGCATCAACTCCTGATAGGCAAGGGGAACTTTTTGAACATCTGATTGGGAATGAGCTTTTAAAATGGATTCGCTTGCGTCTCTTGCCTGCCAAACTTTATTTTTGGAGAGATTCCGATGGTCCAGAGGTTGATTGGTTAATTGAATATGAAGGTCATTTGCTTCCTATTGAGGTCAAGTGCAAAGAAAAGTTGGAAAAAAAAGATGCACGACATCTGTACACATTTTTATCTGAATATGCTTCAGCTCAAAAATCGTTTCTGGTTGGTACAAACTCATTCTCATTTGATATTGATGAGAAAGTCCGAGCTGTCGCCTGGACGGAATTATTTCAAAACTTAGATCAATGGGTTGCTGATACAGATAAGACTTAGACGTTTAGAATGAACCGATCGAAAAGTGAAAGGCATATGTGCTTTCAGAGCGCTCTGAGTGTCGTGGAAGTTTGTAACCGAATTGCAAATTCAGTGGTCCAAAAGGACTTGTATAGCGTAAACCTCCTCCAACAGCGGATCGAAATCCATCATCAAAGTTGGAATTATCAATGGAAACTCGTCCTGTATCATAAAAAACTGTGAACTTTAAATTGCCGTAAACTGGAATTTGTAATTCAGATCTCCATAACTGCATATTTGATTTTGTCGTCAGTAAATAGTTCGTTCCTAAATCATTCGCATTTGGAAAAGATTCGCCGGGCTCAAATCCACGAATCGTAGACTGTCCTCCTAACATAAATCCTTTCTTATCATAGGGGACTCCTCCATCAGATTTTAAATTTTCGATGTAACCATATTTGATGGTATTAGCCCAAATGAATTTAGCATTTTGAAAAGGAATAAAATGGGAAATGGACGCCGATGCTTTCCAATATTGGATGTATCCTGTGCTTCCCAATCCAGGATCTGAATATTCAGCAGAAACTTTTGCAAAGCTTCCTTTTGTCGGATTGAAGGTATTATCTAAAAAAGACAGTTCAACACTTGGACCCGTGCTGGCGATGTCTAAAGTTCTGCGATCTGCAGCATCGTTGGAATCTAAAACATAATCTCTGATCGATGAAATCGACAGAATTTCCCAGCTGGCTAGAATATGAGAAGTAATAAACTGTTCAACAGAATAGGAAATTTGCCTTAAGTCTTGGATTTGCTTTTTAGTAAAATCACTGACAGATTGAGATTGAACTAAATGGATTCGACCTTTCGTTCGCGTATTGAAAATGTAGGGTTCTAAATATCCGATGGTTAAGACTGCCTCGGGAAACTTCAAGTCTGTGATATAATAATTTCCTTCGATGCGTGCACTCAGAGCACGGCCTGTTCCCTGAATATTCCTGTAGGCACCACCAATGTAACC
>CAZFSX010000291.1:0-3641 GCA_964522115.1 uncultured Pseudobdellovibrionaceae bacterium
TATCAATTTGGATCATCTTTATTTCATCTTAAGAAATCTCGACGTTCGTCTGGAGGGGATGGGAATTCTACGAGCTTTTTGCTTTTGTCTGAATATGAGACACACTTAAGTTTTCCAGACTTTCGTCCGAAAAGAAGTTTGATATGAAAAAAGCAAAAATCTTCTCTTTGATACTGTCTATTCTGCTGTTGAATTTATTTTTAACTGGATGCTATTTCAGTATGGATCTGAGCGATATTTCATCAAACTCCCCCACCGCGGAACACTCGATTACACCACCAACATCCAACCTTAGTTTCCAAATGAAAAATAAAGACCTCTTTTCATATACCTCAACAGCCAGCGGATCTTCGACAGGGGTATCTATCGTTAAAAATAACTCCGGTCACTACTTCAGCCTAGGAACTTCTGGTGTCTACGGAAGAGTGAATTGTCTTGTCAGAAAATCTGTCGATGATGGTTCTTCATGGTCTGTTGTTGATGACTATCGAAACCATGATTTGGAATCAGGAATTCTATGCACGGCAAAGGCTATCATCGTCAACCCCAGTGCTTCCAACGAAGTGTATTACATTGGCAGCGTCATGGCTGATTCCAACGGTTCCGGTCTGGAAAGTTGGTTTGTTCGTAAATCTACAGATAGTGGAACAACATGGATGACTGTAGATATTTATACTTTAGACGGAACTCGTCCTGCCCGCGCCTTAGCGGCGGCGATTGCTACCGATGGAACACTTTTTGTCGTTGGATATGCCAACAAAAATGTAGGTGGTTTTGATTATTCTCACTGGATCGTTCGACGATCCATAGATCTAGGAACATCCTGGACTACCGTTCGCGATTACCAATTAAGTGCACCAAATCAAAATTCCGAAGCAACGGCTATCACAATCAGTGGCTCAGGTGAAATTTTTGTAGGTGGATATGGGCAAGATTCCGCCTCTCATAAGAAATGGTTGATTCAATCCTCGACAGATAAGGGCGCTTCCTGGTCTAACTCAAAAGAATATCAACTATTTCAAGAATATGACGCTAAAGTTGAAGGTATGTACACAGCCAGTCCTGACGCTCTTTATGCCGTTGGATATGCGGAAGACTCCAGCTTACGCTATCACTGGATCACCATGAAATTCTCAGCTGGCCTTTGGACTGTTGTGGATGACTTTTTAGGATCAGGAGCTGTTCGATCTTCCAGGGCCACGGCAGTTATCAGTGTCCCAACGACCTCCTATGTTTATGTCCTGGGATCCAACTATGACAATACGGAAGGTGCTTTCCTTTGGACAATTCGCTACTCCGTGGATGGAGGAAATTCCTGGAACTTAGGCCCTTCTTACCCAACAAATACTCCCGGAGCATATACTACAGGATATGGCGTGGCTCATGGACCAAATACAACAACGCTGATCTCTGTTGGATCAGCAACTGTCAATGCAGATTTGCATGAAGATGCATGGGTGACTCGATCCATCCAGCTCAGTTCAGGAGTTCCAAGCTGGAACTCTTTATACCTGTATCGAAGACAACAAAAAAGACTTTCAAGCCCCTCGGGCTTAGCTTCTCATGCCCAACGATCAACCTTGGTTGCTGCTGGATACGGGAAGGACGAATTGAACAAAAATAAATGGATTGTTCGACAGGCCAGCACCTCAAATACCAGCACTTGGAAAAATATCGATGTCTTTTTACCATCTGGTTTTGTGTCGGCAAAAGCTCAATCGGCAACAATGACAGGACTTCAAAACATTTTTGTCCTTGGGCAAGCTCAAAGAGACGAGGGTGGCGGAGGACTTGAATCCATCGCTTTTTTAAATTTTTCAAATAACGATGGCATCTCCTGGAGCAGTCTGATTGATTCTACAAGCACTGCTCTTAAAGCAGGATTGACGTCTAGAAATTTTTTGCAACTGATTGAAGGGCGAAATAATCATTTATGGATGCTTGTCGAGGCCGAAGATACTTCATTGAATCAACATTGGTTGATTGTCAAATCTACCGACAACGGAGTGACGTGGATCGTTTCCGATGATTATCAAAAATCGGTTGCAGAAAATTCAATCCCCAAAGCCATCGCTTACGATCCAAAAACACATAACTTGTACGCCATTGGCCTTGCTAGTAGCTCCTTTCTTGATAAATGGATTGTCAGAAGATCGACCAATGACGGGACATCCTGGACCACTGTTGATGATTTTTCATTACCAACAGGAAATGAAGCGCAGGCCAATAGCCTCACTATAGACCCCCTTGGCTATCTTTACGTTGCTGGACTTGCTATGGATGGAAATGGATTTCAAAGAGCGATCATTCGACAGAGTCAAGATGCAGGTGAATCATGGGCGACCATCGATAATCATTCGATCAGTGCTTCAGGAGATTCTCACTACACCTCGATCACTTCAGACTCCAAAGGAAACATCTATGCAGGAGGAATAACATCAACAGCCTCTTCCATAGGAACTTGGTTTTTAAGAAGATCCACAGACAGCGGGCTTTCCTGGACAAATGTCACAATGAACTCAAAACTTGGAGTGTCTGAATCTACACTGACCAATCCTCAATCCCGATTAACTTCGATGGTCCCTTGCCTTGGTGGTCAACAAATATGTCTGGGCTTTGAAGAAAGCGAAGACATTCTTCAGTGGGCCCCTACATGGGTCATTAAAATCATAGAACCTTAAATTTCCATCAAGTTATCACCCCATTAATCCGAAAATGATCTTAGGTGATAAAATGACAACACAAACTTTCATCGCAATGTCGAGTGTTAAAAAAGAAAAAATGCTTATCATTGATGATGATAGTGAAAGCATTCGTCCGATCAGTTCAGCCCTTCGTTCAAAGTTTGAAGTAGGAACTCTTCCTTCCAATGAAGGACTGATACATGCTCTGGAATCATCTAAACCCGACATGGTTTTAATCGATCTTCATATGCCAAATGTCGATGGATATGAAGTGATTTCTCAGATCCGTCGACATCCCCTGTTTGATGATCTGCCTTTGGTTGCCATGAGCAGTTCCTCTGCAACTGAAATTCGACAAAAACTGGAAAAACTAGGAGTCGTTGGATTTCTTCAAAAACCATTCTACTTAGGTTCACTGGCCTCGCAAATTGATTCTATCCTTCAAAGTTTAGACTCCACTGTTATATCACATTCTAAAAACAGAATTTGGCATAATGTCTTTAGCTTAAAGCATAAAAAACAAAAGCTCAATCATCTGGTCCAGACTGCCATCCATCATGATACGCCTACAATTTTTCTTGCTTGGGATGAACCTGAAAATTATTTAGAAAAGGAACTTCTTTGCTATCTTGAGGCTCCACAACTTTCATTTCTGCAAATTAAACCTGCACTCTTACCTCGTTTTCCTTTCTTAAACTCCTTTGCCAGTGTCGTCGACGAAATGATCAAGCTATCTGGCTTCGCTCCAGGAACTGCGGACATTGTACTTGGTGATCCACTTCGTATTCTTAAATTGACAGGACAAAATGTTTCTAGAGGATAGGAGAGGATAGGAATTTTTAAGCCCGAATCGATCCATTCTAAGATCTAGTTTTTCCTTGGTTGCTGTTAAAATTGTGTAACTGGAAGGGGTTTTTGGCAATGAATTTCATCGATTTTTGAAATTTGCGGTATGTA
>CAZFSX010000292.1:0-3614 GCA_964522115.1 uncultured Pseudobdellovibrionaceae bacterium
CCGCAATATGCTTTTACTCTTATTCTAAAATTTCCAAAATTATGCATTCCGTAGGCTCGATTTTGTATCTCATCCATTCTTCGATGTAAACCCTCCGTTATCGAATTCGTCTTGCTAAATCTCCACATTCTCACGATTTCATCCTTCCATTCATCCAATGTATTTCCTAATGTTTCTAAATTTCTTAGACCTGACATTTTTAGGGCCTGTATTGCGTCCAAAAATTTTGGAATCTGCTCTTGTGCCTGAGCTTTTCCGTAGACTCGTGTTAGTATTAACTTCATCAGCTCTTGCTTAAAATCATACACTGCTTTGATGGCGGGATTTTCTTCTAAATATCGCTCTAAATTTTTCCGTGATTTTTCCTTCATTTTGGACCACTCATGCATTCGCATTAAATACATAAGACCTCGATTCTTTCGCCCTTTATCATCCAACTGTGACCATGTTTTTAAAAAATGTTGATTGATGAGTCTCACGACATGGAATCGATCCGCGACGATCATTGCTTGAGGAAAATATCGCTTCGTAATACTTCGATATGTTTCACTTAAATCCATCACAATAACTTTGCAATTATCTCGATCTGGTAATCTCTGCAGATACCTTCCCAGATTGGATTCTGTGCGGCCAAGGGTAATATCATATACTGTATGTTTTTGCAGATTTACAAGTGTCGTTTGATAACCAAGTTTCTTTGAAAATTTCTTCTCATCGATACCCAATATTTTTGGAACACTGGCGTTTTTGTGCTCATTAAACTCCCGTTGGAGATATCTTTTGTAGTACCGTTGGACCGTGGCTTGTCCCACATTTAATCTGTGACTGACTGTTGAAATGGAGTGTCCTTCATGATGTCGAATAGAGATTTCATCTTTAAGTGGCTCTGTCACTCGTTGGTAGGGTTCTATTCCAGGCATTCGTTGATTGAAGTATTTACAACAAGATCGACAGTGGAATTTATAAGTTCTTATGAGCAAAATGCTTTTCGCTAATCCGATGCTATGATGCTTGAAAACTCGATCAAATTTTTCTTTTTTGCGAAGATTCGAAGAATGGCAGTGAGGGCAGTTAATTTTACCAATATATTCAGCGGTAATTTCTACAGTCTTTGCGCCCTGGTAAGAAATGATTTTAAAGTTAGGCAATCCAATGATAGGTTCGTGAATCGATGGGGGCATTTGGGGTTCCTTTTGTTAAAAAGTTTTGTGGTAAAAACATTCTAACAGATTCCCTGACTGCCCCTGTCATTGATGGAGAACCGAATAAATGAGTTGTTAAAATTTCATGGTTCAGATGACTTGCTCTCGATGCCTGAAGACACACATGAAGAAGTAAAATATCTAACAAAAGAAGAAGTTTTAAAGCTGGCTGGGTGGGTTGAGGATCAGGTTGTAAAGGATTTGATTATAACTCTTTTTTGTACCGGGGTGAGACTTGGCGAGGCTATGGCGCTCGATCCTTCAAAGTTCTGCGAGAAGAAGGTAATAGTTACCCATCAAATAAAAAATGGAAAAAAAGTTCCGCCAAAAAGAAAAAAGACAGGCTCTGTGTTTATAATTCCATGGGGAATAGAATCTGTAAAAAGATGGTGTTCCGTCGAAAATAAGACAAAATATAGAGATAAGGTTTACGATGATATAGTTTTCTACTCCAAGAGATTTAAAAGAGCAGATAAGTGCATCTCTCCGCATGATTTAAGACATTCATATGCAAAGTACCTAATATCCAAGGGCGTTAGCATAACGATGATTGCCTTAAATCTGAGAAATCGAATTGAAGTTTGCCAGAAGTACTATGTTGGTTATTCCAACACTGATGAAACGATAGATTTTTTAAGTGGAAAAATCGATTAGCAGAATATCTGTAAGTGATACAAATATACATTTACAGATATTTTTGGGAGACTTATTTTTTCACTTTTTTAATTAACCCATCGAATGACAAACCGTGCACTTCGTAACCAACGTATCCGCGCGGGTTAGATACAATGTTTGTTTCGCCGATATCGTAATCGTTTTTGGAGTGGCAGTGGCCATGGATCCAAAGTTGTGGATTTTTCTCAAGAATCAAATTACTGAGATCTGAGGCGTAAAAAAGATTTCTGTACTGACCAGAATATCTGCCATTTGTTGAATTTATGTGTGGTGCATGGTGAGTGATCACGACGTCGCCAGGATTTATATTCTTATTAAGAAAATCTATTGATTGTTTATGCTTATCTAAAACGAACTCAGGCAAAAGGTCGGAGACAGCCTTTCCGTTTTTTTGAGAAATCTTTAAAGTAAAGGATAATTAAACTTAACAGGCTGTTGAAAAAAGTTTAATTTTAGCGATTTTTTTTCAGGCCCGTATTTTTTTGTCAGAGAAGTTTTGAAAACTTTGAATTATTTTGACTGAAAATAAAATCGTCTGCCGGCGATCTGAGATCCAATTAGATCTAGATTGCGGATTTTTCAATCCTTTGCCTTCTATGGCAGCACAAGATTGTTGATTCGCACAACATTAAACACGCTCATCACAAGGGTGAACATCCAACCCAATTTTTCTGACCCTCTTAGCATTGGCTTTCGCATCAAACCTATCGTCTTGGCCCATCCAAATATTTCTTCAATACGCATTCGTTTTCTTTGACTGACCTCATAACCAGTATGTCTGGTCGTGCGCCCATCTATTGAACTCGTCTTCTTTCTAGCATGAATATTTTGAGCAACATGGGACCTTATCCCAATTGAAAGTAAATTTTCTCCGTGCTCACTTGTGTCGTAACCTTTGTCTGCACCAAGAGTAGAGCCCTCTTTAAGAGCCGTTGCCATTTCGAATGCAGCCTCTCTTTCGGCTGTGCCTGTCGCCTGGGTGAGACGAGTGTCAACAACAAGTCCATTGCGATTCTCCATTGTTACGTGCCCCATAAACTGAAGCTTGGCAGCCTGACCACCAGATTTCGTATAGAGACGAGCCTCTTCATCTACTTTTGACTCGTGAGTTTCATTGGATCTTTTTTCGCCTTTAAAGTCTACCCAACGATTATGATCGCTTTTGTCATTATCGTCTTTGCTGTCATTTTCCTTCGGCAAAAATGTTTTTAAGCTTGCCCAAGCCTCAATCAAAGTCCCATCTACAGAAAAATGTTCATCTGAAATTAACCCCTTATTTTCGGCAAAACCCACCACAAGACCGAAAAAACGATCTGCAATTCCTCCAACCATGAGACGATCGCGATTTTTTGAAAATGAACTGTGGTCCCAAGCAGCTCCACTCATTCCTAAACCGACAAACCATCGATAAAGAAGGTTGTATCGAAGTTGCTCGGCCATTTGCCGCTCACTTCGAATTGTGAAAAGAACCTGAAGAAGCAACGCTTTCAAAATTTGCTCTGGGGGAATACTTGGCCTTCCAACTCCAGAGTAAAGCCCATCAAAATCTGGCCACATTTCCTCCAGTATGGAGTCAACGATAACCTTGATTTTACGAAGTGGGTGCTTCTTTGGAATCGCATCCTCCATTGAAACGTAATCGAACATATCTTCTTGTTGGTTTTCTTTATAGCCGCGCATGGCGCTGGTTTATACAATTTATGAAAAATCGTCAATCAGGCCTTTTTCAACAGCCTG
>CAZFSX010000293.1:0-3614 GCA_964522115.1 uncultured Pseudobdellovibrionaceae bacterium
CGGGAATCAGTCACCCAGCGATTCTTTTTTCCATTCTCCGCTTTCTGATAATTCAGAAGAATGGCTGGCGAAACACTGGGGATTTTACGTCAAAAAGAAAAATCCAAAAGAATTTTTTAAGCAAAAAAATTCTTTTGTTAAGAATTCCATGGAATCTGCTTTGAACTTAATTCAAAAGCCTTCAACCTTGATCGCTGCGGCTTCTGTCTTTTTGGCCTACCCTTTTCTGCATGAAAAAGTTTTAGCACTCCAAAATATAGCTATCATGAATTGGGTCTATATTCACTACCCTGCTGTCTTGAAAGATCAAATGTATCGACTTCCTTTGATTGCCAGCATGGTCCTTCAACTCAGCCTCATACCTCTTGTCGACAGTATTTCCTGGGGGGTTGGCGCGATGATGAAAAAAACATCTGATCGCATTCAGAATTCCACGTCTTCATGGGCTCCAAAAATGCGTGAAGTGACAAAATTTTGGGGCAACTTAGCCCCCTTTCAACGCTTGCAAACTCTAGGACTTCGAACTGTTTATTTTACTACGTTCCCTTTTTGGCGCGTGATTATTGATGGAATTCTTCGCCAAAAAAATTATCTGCAAGCTTGGGAAAATGGACTGAATCCTTATCGAACTATCCACAAAGATTCAGATCTTGGAAAAGAACTTTTGCTAGAAAAAGATCAAAAAATTGGCCTTAATTTACCTTGGACAGCTCTTCCTCTTCTTCATGAGGAGGAAGTTCTTCAGGAAAAAACTCTTAAATCGAAAATTCAAGTCGCTGTCGCCGAACAAAAAAAGGAAAGAAAGTTTCTTTCCTTAGTCATTGCATCTTTTGTCGTTGGATCGGAATCCAATGTAGATCCCGCAACTTTACTGATGGCATTAGGAAATAAAGAGTACGCTGAAAATTTTGATCAAGTTCTTTCTGATCCCGCAAAGTTTGAATTATGGACACTGACGGCTCATGAAGTCTTTCGAAAAATTTCTAAAATAAAAAACATACATGAAAAGAATCTTTTGAAACACGTCGATGAAGCTTTTCTCGCTTCTTATTATGATCAAGCCAAACAAATTGCTCATCAACTTCAAACTTCTGCTTATGCAAAAAAACTGGCAACTTTCCGTTATGAGTTTCACCAAATTTTTTGGAAGTACTTTAAAGACTCTGCACGCTTTACGATGGGGGATATCGATGCATTACGAAGAAACTCTGCCAGCATCTTTGTTTCCGATCAAAATCGCAAAGAGCTTGTCACACAATGGCTGAATAAAGTTGCTGTTGGAGGCCTTTGGGGATCTCGTGCGAATTTAGATGACCCCCAACATCTGGCTGCAAATCCAAATGGATCCATCTGGAGTCTCTACACCCGCCAAGGGCATGTCACGGATCTTTTCATGGCTATTTATGGATCCTTTCTTGTCTCGGGAGCTCGATTAACGCTTCGTTTAGATCAAGAAACAAAGGATTCTCGCGAAGGAAGCTATGCTCCTGTTGAAAACTATTCTTTAGCCTCAAAATCCAATACTGAAAGTACTGGCCGTGGAGTCTGGGGAAATCTTCGTGAAGAAGGATTCCTGTCTTCCGTTTTGAATTGGTCCTTGGATATGGCTCAACCATGGAAATCAACCATGGGGGATGTGTTTCTGCGAGACTGGTCTCAACGAATTAAAATTATCCAATTTTCTGTGATCACTTTTATGGCTGTTCGATGGGGCTTGATGAGTTACGGTTTCGTTGATTCTCTTTTAGCTTGGAGCATGTTCTTTCTTTCTGGATGGTATTACAACTTTGGACTTCTGATGGTGAATCGTGGATCTCAGATGGAGAATAAACGTTTCAGAGATATCAACCAAAGAATGAATGATGCTCGACAACTGATTCAACTTGGTCTTTCCAACGTCGACCCTGAAAAGTCACAACTTCAAATGAAAACAGGATATCGTGATTTGATGAGTATGTACTTTGAAGGAAATCTTGGACTTCTCAGTCGCCTCTTGGATCAAATCCATGACGGAAACTTAGGACACGGAATTTTTGAACAAATGAGGGCTGATTTTAAAAATCGACGAGCAGAACCTCGTACGGATGTTCTCTGGGGATTGGCAGCAGCCTATATCAGCGCAGAAAATGAAGGCAATACCACTATGATGATGGAAACTCGCCGTAAAATGGTTCAAATTCTAAGCAAAGAATCTGGCAGTGATACCAAGGAAATTGAGGAGCTCAGCTCGGAATATTTAGTTGAATTATCTTTAAGTCATTCACCCCTCTACAATCGACAAAATCGTTTCTTAACTTGGTTTGGATTTATGTCTGCAGGTGCACTCGGTATGTACCTTATGATGAAAGTCTCTGTCCAAACAAACGAAGCATCCATTTTGCACGACCCTATGACTTACCTTCAAATGTCTGGACTGAGTCTTGCCGCCATCTCTGTCGCTTATTTAGCTGGTACGGAAAAGGCTTGGAACTTTTATAAATCAATCTGGGAAAAAACTAAACTTTCTAAAGTCGTACGTTATTTTTGGTATGATTGGTTGGACAAAATTCCAAGCCAAGTCGAAGAAAAACCAATGACCTCTTCCGAGCTTTTGAGAAATAAAGAGGCCATCAACCTTCCTCAAAAACAAAAAACATTGAATTGCCAACAGCTCTTTACCCATTAGAATCTATTTTTAAATGAATGCAGGAAGATACTAGTAATTTCTTTTCCTCTTGGACGAGGGCTGAATCTTCAACATCTCACGGTATTTTGCGACGGTTCGACGTGCAATCATGATTCCCTCTTTTTTCAACAGATCACCAATATCTTGATCGGATAAAGGCTTTTTCGCATCCTCTTTGGAAATCATTTCTTTGATACGTAACTTCACGGACTCACTGGCCATTTCTCCGTCACTGGTTGCAATTCCTGAGTTGAAAAAATATTTCAACTCATAAATTCCTTGTGGAGTATGCACATACTTGTTGGTTGTCACACGACTGACAGTGGATTCATGCATTCCAATATCATTCGCGATATCACGCAAAACCATAGGCCGAATAAAGGCAGAACCCTTTTCTAAAAAAGCCTTCTGGTATTTGACAATACTTTCTGTGACTTTAAAAATTGTCCTTTGTCGCTGATGAATCGATTTGATCAACCAAACTGCGGATCGCAATTTTTCTTGAACGTAATCGTGTGTCTTATCCTGACCACCTGATTTTTTTAAAAGATTACGATACAAGTTGGAAATTTTTAATCGTGGCAAACCTTCCTCATTTAAAGAAACCACAAAATCATCTCCGACTTTATGAACATACACATCCGGAGTCACATACTGAGTATCAGGAACTGAAAAAGCACGTCCTGGCTTTGGTTCCATTCCATAGATGATTTTGCACATCTCGATCACATCTCGAACATCACGATTCAATGCTTTGGCAATACCATCATAATTTTTTCGTTCTAACTCTTTCAGATGATTTTGAATCAAGTTCACCAAGTCATTTGTATCTTCTTCCAAATGTCGAGCTTGAATCAGTAAACACTCCTTCAGATCCCTGGCCCCAATTCCTGGAGGATCAAACTCCTGCACAAACTTCAAAGTACCCAAAAGCTCTTCTACATCAACT
>CAZFSX010000294.1:0-3603 GCA_964522115.1 uncultured Pseudobdellovibrionaceae bacterium
GATGGTGAAACTGAAAAACAAAACCCATTTTTTCATTCCGAAACTGGGCCAACTGCTCGTCATTCAATTTAAAAAGATCCTGACCAAGAGCCCAAAGCTCTCCACGATCTGGTCGATCCAAAGTTCCTAGAATGTGTAGGAAAGTACTTTTTCCTGCACCACTGGAACCGATAATTGAAACAGCATCCCCTTCGCGAATCTCAAGACTGACCCCACGAAGAATGTTCAAGGTACTTGTTCCCTGCACATAGGATTTGAAAATATTCGTCGCACGAAGAATGACATTTTTCATCATAAGTTACTCGCTTTTCAAACCTTGTACGGTTTCCATTTTTGACCCCTTCCTTGAAGGAGCCAAGGTTGAAATAAAACACATCAATAAAGTCATGCAAACGATCATCAATAAATCCCAGGGATTCCAACGCAACTGGATGTGATCGATTTTATAGACATCCCCAGGAATCAATTGAAAATAAGATTCCGCCCATTCAAAAATGATGCAAAAAAAGTAACCAACCAGGATTCCACCTAAGAGTCCCATGGAACTTAATATCATCCCCTGCAAAATAAAAACCTGCCTGACCTTCTTTTCACTTAAACCCAAAGCTTTTAACAAGGCCATTTCTTTGAACCTTTGAACAACATGAATATACAAATTGGAAGAAGCATTCAAACTGGCCGCCAAGACTATCAATAGTACAACAAAAAAGATCACAGCCTTTTCTGTTTGAATGGCGGAAAATAAATTTTCACTCATTTCTCGCCAATTTTTGATCCAATAAAACTGTCCTAAATCTTTCTCTAATTTTGGAGAAATTAGCAAAGCCTGTTCCGCAGTCTGAACTTTAACTAAAACTCCGTGATAACCACTTCCTAAATTGGCAAGTTCTTGTGTTGCCGACAAAGAAGTGATCAACATCCTTTGATCAAAATCATATTTACCAAGATCTAAAATACCAACGATTTCAAAATCAGCCATCCGACGCTGAAATTGAGAAGGATCCAAATCATGAGCGACCGGCAAAACTACCTTCGTCACATCACCGATGCGCAACTGCATTTTTTCGGCAAGCCCCTTCCCAATCATGGCTGTATAAACTTTTTTCCCATCGATCCATTTGGTTTCAAATGTGGCTTTTCCTTTTTTTAAGCGCTTTTCAAAATTCAAAACCTGAACTCCTGTCGAAGGTTCAACCCCCTGAAGCACAACTCCTGATAATTTTCCTGCGCGAGCCATAATGCCCGTGACAAAAGAAAATTTGGACATTGCCTTAGGTTCTGGCAAAGCTTGAGAAATTTTTTCGTAGGCCTGTTCAAAATTTTCACTGGCTCCAGATCGACGTACAATCTGCATATGACCCGTCACATCGATAATACTGTTCTGTAATGTCTGTTCAAATCCGCTGACCACCGCCATGCTGACAACCAAACAGGCCACCCCCAGGACAACCCCCAACAATGAAAACATGGTTGTCCCTAGAAAAAGTCGATTTTTAAAGTTCAAAAGTTTCCAAGACAACCACAGAATCATAGTTCTGTATCCTGTTCCGCCTTCAGCGACTTTCCTGTCAATTGAGCGCGCAGATACGCCATAATAAAACCGTCAATATCGCCATCCAGAACATCTTGAGTTTGATTTGTTTCAAACTGAGTACGAAGATCCTTCACCATCTGGTAAGGATGCAAAACATAACTACGAATCTGAGATCCCCACTCATTCGCTTTTTTTTCTGCATTCATTTCATCTTTTAATTTATTTCTAGCTTCCACTTCGCGTTCATACAACTGAGCCTTCAACATCTTCATCGCCCGTTCGCGGTTCTGTATCTGACTGCGCTCAACCTGACAAGACACCACAATACCTGAAGGTAAATGGTACATACGTACGGCAGAGTCCGTTCGATTGACGTGCTGTCCTCCGGCACCACTGGCTCGGAAGGTTTCCACTTTGATATCCTCAGGGCGAACCTCGATTTTAATGTCGTCATCCACTTCAGCCCATGCAAAAACGGAAGCAAAACTGGTATGGCGTCGAGCATTGGAATCAAAAGGGGATATGCGAACCAGGCGGTGAACACCAGATTCCGCTTTCAAATGACCATAGGCAAATTCACCCTGAATCAACATTGTCACAGATTTGATTCCTGCCTCTTCACCTTCATTCATATCCAGAACTTCAACTTTGTATCCATGTTTTTCCGCGTAACGCGTGTACATTCGAAATAAAATGGCAGCCCAATCACAAGATTCCGTCCCCCCAGCACCCGAATGAATAGAAAGGAATGTTGAATTTGCGTCCAATTCTCCGTTCAGAACTCGTTTCAGCTCTAAATCCTGTCCTAGTTTTTCAAGAGCTTCCACTTCTGTTTTTGACTCCGCAAAAGAGGCTTCATCACCAGCTTCCACCGACATTTCCATCAAAACATAGGCATCTTCAACACGTTGGTGAAAACCTTCCCATTCTTGAATGGTTTTTTCTAAAAGAGTTTTTTCTTTATTTAATTTTTGCATTTCTGCCGGGCGATTCCACAGATCGGGGTTTTCGCTGGCCATAGCAATTTCTTCTAACCGACGTCTCTTGACATCTAAGTCAAAGATACCCCCGTAGTTCAAGGGTTAATTTCTGCAAATCGGAAAGACGTTTTTTTAATTCATAGGTTTCTGAAACAATGGACATGATAACTTCCTTGGTTGAATTCTTGGAGTATAGGAAGTTTTTTATAAATTGACAATCTTATCGAAGACAGAATCTTGAATATGAAACATGCGTTGCGCGTCTTTTTTCGAAGTTTCGTGATCATATCCTAACAAATGCAAAACACCATGGATCAACATGTACGTCAGCTCTTGCTGAAAAGACAAATCATGCTGCAAACTTTGCTTCTTCAGAACCTCAGGACATAGGATAAGTTCGCCCATACCTTCAATGAAATCTCCATCAAATGATAATACATCTGTGGCATAATTTTTTTGACGATATTGAAAATTCATTTTTTTTGCAGGCGCAGAATCCAAAAAAACAATAGACAACTCTAAGTTCAGCCGATCAGCGTTTTGCACTTTCATTTTTTGCAGTAATTTCTTAATTTGATAGCACTGTTTCTGGATATACCGCCTTGGCATGCGTACCTTGGACGAATTGATCAGGTTAAGGATCATGAACCTGTTCCTCGCCCATTCGTCGAAGCAACAAAAATATTTTTCGGAGTTTCTGAAGCTCCACCACCTGCATTTTTGGGATAGTCAATGCGTTGATGATAAATGCCCAAAAGAATCCGAGTGAAAGCGGCCTCTACCTTCGTTAAATCTTTCAACGTCAGATTGCATTCATCCAACTGACCTTCCATAAATTTTCTTTGCACAATATTGCGTACAATATTTTGCAATCGAACCGGTGTCGGTTCATCCAAAGATCTGGAAGCGGCTTCAATACTGTCTGCCAACATACATAAAGCTGCTTCACGAAATTGAGGTTTAGGACCAGGATAGCGGAACTCATCTTCGGAAACTTCAGGATCATCTTCACTTCGCAAATCCAAAGCTTTGTTGTAGAAATAAGAAATCAAAGTCGTTCCGTGATGTTGAACAACCCCATCAATAATG
>CAZFSX010000295.1:0-3591 GCA_964522115.1 uncultured Pseudobdellovibrionaceae bacterium
CACATAGGATCGTAGATGCGGTAGGCTTGATCTTTCAATTGACCCAGGTAGTACTCCCAAGATTTACGCCCCAGAGTTAAATAAGCTCCAGTAAAGTAAGCAGCCGAAAGTGCCATATAGGACAATAATGTTTGTGGTTGGGACAAGATATCCGGAGACGTGGTGACAATGTAAAACGGAATGGAAATGAAGGTGGATATCCCTGCTCCAATAGCAAGAGTTGTCGTCCAATTGGTGAATTTGTGCTCGCGAGTATACAATGCTGGCTTTTCCTGAAGAATCAGCATCAGTTCCTGTGCATTTTGTGCAGCAAGAATTTCATTGGCAACTTCGGGGCGATGCTGTTGATAGATTTTGAGTAATGTATCTTTCAGCTGTTGAAAATCTTGAGAACTAGGTCGTCCATTTTTCAAATCAGAAGCCTTGAGGTAAAGATCTTTCAATTCCTGCTGGTTCTTCGCAAAAACCTCATCACCTAAAAGATTTCCCCTTTGTACAACTGTCCAAAGCCATCCAAAAGCAGGTTGACTTGCAATATAGTAAATAAAAAATGCCATCAGGGCATGTTCAAAAGACATATTTAAAACAGACATACGTACGGCCGTACCCAGATAGAGTCCTGCCCAAACACCAGTCAGTCGTCTTTTCAGAGTGCGTGCTTCAATACCCCCAAGATCTGCCGTCAAGGGATTCGAAACATCTTTTGTCCATCGGACAAGGCCTTGAAAAAATGGCTCAACAAATTCCTTCTGATCAGACAAGACGCTTTCTGTCGGTAAATAATTATTTTCGGCTTTGGGTTTCAATTGCAGATAGGTCAGAGCCATGGAAGATGCGGCAACAAAGTAATGACCAAATGTATTCATAAACAAGTCATTCCAATGTGCAGGAGTCGTCCATGCAAACCCATTTGCTGTGGCTGTCAAATGCGTGGGCTCTGCAAGATTTGCTCGTGCGCCCCAAAGGGCAAAAATAATCACCATCATCAAATGATCCAGGACAAATTCTTTTCTGACCTGATTGGATATTTCTGGAGTCACAATGACTTTGCTTAAAAAATCAGAATTCGATTTACCGTAAAAAATAGTCTGGGTGCGGGCTCGGATAGCATATTCTTTGAACTGACTTCTTAGCCATATTAAATCTTTTTGAAAAGCAGATCGAGATCGCAGTTCTTTTGCAAGTTTCCGCGTCGATTCGTAATACGACAGAAGCTCTTCTTTGGAAATAGAGGCTTGGGAAAGATCTTTCGTTTCATTCTGACGAATTTCTTTCAAAATTAAATCCCGTAGAGATTCCCACTCTTTTCTTTTGGTAGGATTTTTAATGATTTCAGATAACATATCTGAGGATAGATGACCCAGTTGTCCCTCTTTCGCAGACATTAAAAGAGTGGCGGGATCTACTTGCTCATTCTCAGCAACAACTAATAAAGCGATCATCCAGGCTATCGACTTCTCATTATTGCGTTGTTGGCGAAGAGTTGATTGGATTCGCGATTTATCTTCTCGTACTTTTTGCATTCTGTTTTTTTCTAGAAAGGGATTGTACAAACCTAGAAACTGCGACTTATCAATCCCTGCAGCTTTTCCAAGGGGGGAATTTGCGCTGACAAACTGGAAGGGGTTCATTCCTTGATCAAGGGCTACGAGAAAATCTTTTTGCTGCAAGTACAGTTCAAAAAATAATCTCCAAGGTGAATAGTTGAAGTAGGACCAAATTCGGGTGCCGAAGGTATTTGTTCTTTGCCATGGAGAAAGGGGTGACCAAGTTTTTGCCAAGTCACGGATTTGTTGTGCAAAAGCCGTCGTACTGTTCTTCAAAACTTGAGAAGATCGTTCCAAGGATTGGCCGATAAAAATGGATGTAGCAGTTCCTAAGGGCCATAAGGCTGTTAAAGACAGAATGCTTCCGATCAGAGGGAGTCGATACTCCTTATCTTTCAAAACATCTGGATAAAGGTTTGCGATCATCCAATTCAGGGTTGCAAATCCTTTGTCTGCTAACATTTGATCATACAACAGTGGAAAGGCAAGGTAACTGATTCCTGCTGTTGCAGCAGCTGTGTAGATGATGATTTTTTTTGTTTGCTGAGTTTTCTTTTCCTGCAAAGTTATTTCTTGTTGTTGTTTAAGTAATTCAGACCATCGACGTTCAATTTCATAACTGTTGCCTTGGCTAGCCCTTTGAGCTTCTTGGTAAAATTCATTCCATTGAACTTCGTTCATGACGTTGAATTGCTTTCTAGATTGTTCATGATGAAATTGAGCACTGGAAAGAAGTGTTGCAGATGCTTTGGGCTCAAAATTTTCGTACACATTTCTAAGAAGTTGTTGGGATTGAGTTAAATCCGTCGAAGCCGTCAGTTGAAGCATGAATTGATGACGAGCATGATCCATTTTATCGAGAGTTAAAATATTTTTTTCAATCAAATCAGCTCGGGGAGAAAGCATATCAATCAACTGAGAAGCTAGAGGTAAATGAACTTCTAGATATCGATAAAATACTTTGCGGTGTAAAATGTCGACATGCTCACGAACGCTGTCTTCAGCTTTCCAACGTAAAACCAAATCTCCAGATCGAAATAGACTTCGACCTTCGGAGTCCAAGGGTTGAATGCTTTCCATCGTCAGCTCTTTGGAAGCAACAGGTGGTGCGCTGGGTGAAGAAAAATACATGAAGCTTGTTGGGGATATGTTTTCCGTGTTCAAGGGAACATAGACGTTACGAAGAACAGGGATGGGAGATTTGAAAATTTGTTCCGAGGCAAAAATCATGCTGATCAAGTGAACTTTTTTATGTTTATCGAGAAGCACAATCATCTCATTGTCTTGAATCACACTGACAATATCTGGAATTGGAATCAATTGACGTGCAATAATTTTAGAGTGTTCACCGCGATCATTTTCTCCACGTGATCCCTCCAAGACTAAGTTCTGAGATTTTGAATCGTAATAGGCACGTATCTTCGTGATAGCAAGACTTAATGGCTCAACGCGGACCTGACTCAGGGAAATCGTGGTTGGAATTTCTGAATCTACAAGAACAACTTTTTGATTCATCAAAAGGTAGTAGTCAAAATCATAGGCCTTGCCGCCCATCCAGGGGAAAGATTGCATGTCTTTAGCAAAATCATTCCAATGTTTTAAAAAAGTTTGTTCATCAGGATCTTGATCCAAACGGTCCATTGCTTGATCGATTTTTTGATCCGCTAGCTGCAAAAAGGTTGGTGGAGTGGGAGATGGTATTTGATTTTGTTGAGCAAATGCGAATGGTTGTAATAAAAACTGCAGGCACAGGACCCATCGAGGAAGATGGGAGTTGAGCCACTTCTTCCGTGAACAGAGAGCTTGTTGCTGTATTCTGCGAAATCCACCGATCAAAGGTTCCCCCAGGTTTTTGCCTGGAAGTAGGTTCTAGCAGAACTGTTGAAGAAGTGCTAGGCCCTAATTTAAGCAATTAAATTGTCATTTTGTTCGACAGGGCCTTACTATTTATAGGAAAGGGGCGATGCTGGATGCCAAAAACGGGGTCAGAGACCCGATCAATTCACACTTTCGTCGAGGTCTTTTTTTAAGATTTGTTAGGAAT
>CAZFSX010000296.1:0-1175 GCA_964522115.1 uncultured Pseudobdellovibrionaceae bacterium
GAGAAAATTCACGAAAGAAATATGTGTGATGAGTTGTCATCAATGAAAGCAACGCCTGACTTTCCTGTTCGGCATGAGTTTTCATATACTTCAAATAATCGTCGGCGGTTTTCAAACCCAACTTGATCATTCTTGATCTTAACCGATTTTCTACCATGGCATGCTGTCTGTCACCCAGTTGGATTCCAGCCATTTTTGATACCATCGTTGAAACTTCTTTCACCACGTGAACAAAACTTGGATCATCTGGAACCAAGTTCAAATTCAAGTTAGGCATTTTCATCGCCGCAGAACGATCATCACGACTCATATTCTCTCCCTTGCTGCCTATGCAGCTTTTTGAGTGCTTTTTTGAATTGCCGCTTTATCTTCACCTGTCAGTGCTTTTTCTATATCCAGAAAAAGTACCAAATGTTTATCGCGCCGATACACAGATGTAATAAAATCCGTATTTCTGTTGCTTTCAATACTAGGTTTGGCAGAAATATCATTCTCTCTTGGAGTTAGAACTTGATTCACAGAATCAACAACAACCCCTAGGGCAACATCTCCAAGATCACAAATGATGACTGACGTTTCAGCATTTTCCTTTGGCTTGATTGCAAATTTTTTGCGTAAATCAATTAACGAAATGACATTTCCACGTAAATTCATAATCCCGAGAAAATGTGGAGGCGTATAAGGAATCGGCGTAACATTGGGTACAGCGATCACTTCTCGCACTGACAGCAATGGAATTGCATATTCTTCTTCTCCAAGAGAAAAACTTAAGAATCGAGAACCATGATGAAGTTTATTATGCATCTCTGACATTAGACCGCCCTTCTTGCTTCTGTGGGTCTCGGAGCTGGAGATTTTCGATCTCTTTTCACTAAATCCACCGGTTCCAAAATCAGTGCTGGTCTTCCGTCCCCAAGAATTGTACTTCCTGAGATCCCTCGAATACCCTGAACTTCGGGACCTAATTGCTTGATCACGACTTGATACTGGCCGATGATATCATCAATCAAAATGGCAAATGGAATCTCTCCTGTTCGAACGACGACTGCGATCATCTCATGGGATTCCAAATTGCTCTTTCGACCCAATAAATGAGAGAGTCTATACATGGGAAGGTTTTCTCCCCTTAGCATAAAAACTTCACCCATTCCCGTAGTGAATTTAATATCTTCAAT
>CAZFSX010000296.1:1185-3566 GCA_964522115.1 uncultured Pseudobdellovibrionaceae bacterium
TCACGGATTCATGAACATGAGACAAGGGTATAACAAATCTTTCATCACCTAATTTGATGACCATACCATCAATGATCGCAAGAGTCAGAGGTAAGAAAATTTTAAATGTTGTTCCTGTGCCTATTTCACTTTCAATTTGAATTTCTCCATTCAGCTCTTGAATATTGGTACGAACAACATCCATACCAACACCTCGACCCGAAATATCTGTCACTTCCGCTTTGGTTGAAAAACCAGGAGCAAAAATAAGATTGTACGCTTCTTTTTCCGTCAGAACAGCACCTGGCTTTAAAATGCCTTTTTGAGTTGCAATATTCTTAAGTTTTTCTGGATCAAGTCCTCCACCATCATCTTTAACTTCAATCACAAGTTTGCCTGATTGGTGATATGCGCTTAATGTTACACGTCCTTCTGGATTTTTCCCTCGACTACGACGAACATCGGCATTTTCAATTCCATGATCGACAGAGTTTCGAACAAGATGAACGAGTGGGTCATTGATACGCTCAAGAACTGTTTTATCCAATTCTGTATCTTCTCCGACCAAAATCAATTGAACAGTTTTACCTAAGGCTCCTGCTGTATCCCTTACAATTCGCTGCATCTTTTGAAAGGTAGGCTTCAAAGGAACCATTCGAAGACTCATAGACATATCTTGAACTTCTTTGGTGACTTTACCTAATTGATGAACTGTTCTTTTCAGTAAATGAGAATTCGAATCAGCGGCTTGTTCTCGTAAAACAGCCTGCAATATCACCATTTCACCGACAAAGTTTAATAATTTTTCGACGCGTGATAAACTGACACGAATACTTTCATCAATAGCACCTTGCCCCATCGGAGGCGCCTTTTTCACATCCTTCGCTGGTGCTGTCGCAACGGGTTCTGCTTTTTTTGCAGCAGTGATCGGAGTCACATTGGATGGCGTTGGTTGCGCGGGAACAGGATCCACCTTCTTTGATGGAGCATTCATTGGGATGGATAAGGAAGGATCATCGAAGAATTCTACTGCCATAGGCTCATCAGAAACAGATGCTGGTGGAATTGATACCGCTTGAGCAACATGCTCATGATGACTAACGTCTTGTGCGACGTCTTTTTCTGCGAAACGAGCATCAACTTCAACAGAAACCTCTTCTTCGAAGGCCTCTGCAGAAGGAAGAGAAGATCCCGACTCTGGGACATAATTTGGATCCGACATACGATGAATTTCAGCAATCAAATCTGCGCTATCGACAGAGGCTGACAAATCTACTCTTAGACTGTTAATCATCAATAAAATATGATCATTACATCGAAGCAGAAGATTGACGGTTGGTGATGTGACTTTAATTTTACCTTCTTTTAATTTCAGAAGATAGGATTCTAATTCATGTGTGAATGCACCCATCTCATCAAATCCAACAGCTTTTGCGGAGCCTTTTAGATTATGAGCCAAGCGAAAAATCTTATCTAGAACAGGTCGATCTTCTGGATTTGTTTCCAAGACCAGAAAGCACTGTTCAACATCGGCTACAGCTTGGGCCGCTTCTTCCAAGAATCCAAGCTTGAGTTCCTTTTCAAATTCATCCATAGAACACACCTCACTCAATAAATATCTGCAATGACTCTTCGGCCTGATAAGCTTGAAAATAAAGGTCTAGGTCATAATCCTGGACTTGGCCCTTCATACCAAGCTTTGACCGTTTCAATTTGAAATGATATCTTGAGTTCTAATCTTCGAGGAAAACTATGTCGTCTCAAGTCGAACCTATCAAGCGAACTACTGTTGGAAAATCTTTACAAATCAATCTTGACCCAAAAATCTATGGAACCTTTGCCGAGATCGGAGCCGGTCAAGAAGTGGCCAGATATTTCTTTCTTGCTGGCAAGGCTTCTCAAACAATTGCCAAAACAATCTCTGCCTACGACATGAAGTTCAGTGACGAAATCTATGGTCGAGAACGATCTGGTCGTTATGTTGTTGAGTCCCGATTAAAAAAAATGTTGGATCATGAATATCAACTTTTGCAAGATCGACTTGGATCGACACGTGGATCTGAAACCTGCTTTTTTGCTTTCGCAAACACTGTGGCGACAGGGGATACAGATAAACGCTACTGTCATGGTTGGATGGGAGTCCGATTTCAAACGCGACCCATGGGTCCCAGCAACGATATTATCCTTCACGTACGAATGCTTGACAAACACCGCCTGACTCAACAAGAAACTTTAGGAACTTTAGGTGTGAATTTAGTCCATGCATGTTTTTTTCACCGAACAGATGAAAACAGTTTTTTGAATCACCTTGTTGAAAATATCAAAGAAGATCAATTAGCCATCGATATGATTCGAATGCAAGGTGAAGACTTGCAGGCACTACATCCGAACACTTTAAATCT
>CAZFSX010000297.1:0-3548 GCA_964522115.1 uncultured Pseudobdellovibrionaceae bacterium
AAAAACTTGGATCCCTCGCGGGTAATTGGGGGGCTGAATCTTTCGATGCATCCACGCAAGAAAAAGTCGACGTTCATCCATGCATACCAACTGGCGGGTTTTTCCTTTTTCCTCCATGGGATCTCCAACAAGTCGAGCCAGTTTTTCCATGGAAGAATCCGCGGCAACCACATTTGCCGCGGAAGTGTCTTGCTTCATGCCTTCCATTTTGGAAGTGATCTTGGAAGCGATCAAATATGAAAAAGTCAGACTGCGATTTTTCATTGGCAGATGTTGCTCTATTTTTTGAAACCAGACAGGTTGTTGAAAAAGAATCCGATCATGACACCAATCCTTGGGGGATTGGGTCAGCAAGGGGCATGCGCCCTGATGTGTGCATGGAGCTTCGATATGATATCCCTTGTCGATCAGCTGTTGTCGCCATTGCATCAGTCGACGTCCATCATCTTGGGTTGAAGGCTCAATCAGAATCAATTTCGGAAATTTGTAAATCCACTCCGGTAACTGATCTAGCTCCGTCAAACTATAGGATGCAGCAAAGACAGTCTGTGTGGTTTTCGATGGGTCCTTGGCGAAGGACAAATGTTGGGAGCTTCCCTTTTCCTGAATCCAGTTCCAAGATTGTGGATGATTTTTTGCGGAAAATAAAATTTCAAAAAATTGACGTGGTACAAGGGATTGCTCCACCAATGAAATCGCCAAAGAATCTTCGGGACAACACAATGAAGCATTTCCCATACCAGCTCCATAGTCTAAAAAATATTTCATACCATGGAAGAAGTTTTTGGGAGCTTCCTGCATCACTGACTGTGTTCTTAAAAAATTCAATGGGAAAAAATAGAATAAATAGGCACGCTGAGCCCAGTTTTTTTCCCAAGGCGTCGTTTTGTCTGGGTGTTGAATATAAAAGTCAGACAATTGGCAAATATCCTTCGCCAACGAAGTCGCTTGCTCTGAACAGAGCTCTTCCAGAGAAGAATAGCTTTTAGAAAATAAGAGAGGAGCACATTGAAGCAATCCCTTTTCTAACCAATCAGGGAAAGAGATTTCTCTCAAATGAGTCATATCCATATCTGCTTTTTTCATAGCATTTTGTAGCATAGGGTTGGGAACTTGTATTCTATTTTTTAGGCATTGGACTCTAGGAGTACTTCGGATGTTGGAATGAAATTCTGGAGTTCCTACTCTAGAACTTGCTGGGAAAATCGTCATTCAGTGCGGTGAAATTTTTTTGTCTTGCAACTGCAAGCACTTTGCAGTCAACTTTTGCTGTTTCAATTTTAGGTGGGGGGCCTTTTGTGGAAGTGACAACTCTTTCTTCATCATCTCAAGTCCAGTGGAAGCCAGTTTCTGAGCAGGCTCAGTTTCTTTTTTCCGCAAAGGCTGTTCAGTTTCTTGTCGAATTAGAAAATCAATTTGGTGCTCGTCGTATGGAGTTGCTGGAAAAACGTCAACAGCAAGCTCGGAATTTGGCACAGGGTGGGACTTTAGATTTTTTACCAGAGACCAAATTCATGCGAGATTCCGAATGGTCTGTGGCAAAAGCTCCGAATGACTTGAATGATCGCCGCGTGGAAATCACAGGACCTGCTGAAAAGAAAATGATGATCAATGCTTTGAATTCCGGCGCCAAAGTATTTATGGCGGACTTGGAAGATGCCTTGAGTCCAACTTGGGAAAACTCCACAGAGGGGCAAGTTGCCCTTTATCAGGCCGTTCGTCGTCAGTTAAAATTTACTTCCGCAGAAGGAAAAAATTATCAATTGAATCCTGAGATTGCGACTCTGGTTGTGCGTCCTAGAGGATGGCACATGTTGGAGTCCCATTTCACAGTGAATGGGAAAGCTATGTCTGGAAGTCTTTTTGATTTTGGGCTTTATTTTTTCCACAATGCAGCTGAAACATTGAAACAGGGCTCTGGGCCCTACTTTTATCTTCCTAAAATGGAAAGTCATTTGGAAGCGCGTCTTTGGAATGATGTTTTTATCTTTGCTCAAAAATATTTAGGGATTCCTGTTGGAACCATTCGAGCCACGGTTTTGATCGAGACAATACCTGCGGCTTTTCAAATGGAAGAGATTTTATTTGAGTTGAAAGAGCACGCGGCAGCCTTGAATGCCGGGCGCTGGGATTATTTATTCAGTATCATCAAAAAATTTGTCACAAAAAAAGATTTGATGTTTCCTGATCGTGCGCAACTAACAATGGCTGTGCCTTTTATGCAGGCTTACTGTGAACTTTTAGTTTCAACATGCCATAAGCGTGGTGCCCATGCCATGGGTGGAATGGCTGCATTTATTCCCTCTCGTCGAGACGCTGCCGTGAATGAAAGTGCTTTGATCAAGGTCAATGAAGATAAACAACGAGAGGCGCGTTTAGGTTTTGATGGAACATGGGTGGCTCATCCTGATTTAGTTCCCGTAGCTATGAAAGTCTTTGATCAGTATTTGGGGGCACAACCTCATCAAAAAGAAAAAGGCATTCGAACGGAGGTCTTTGATGGTCAACGACTGTTACCAACAAATTTGCCAGATGGAAAAATTACCGAAGCCGGTTTTCGCAACAATGTCAGTGTGGCTTTGCAATACATTGAAGCATGGTTGCGTGGTCAAGGTGCTGTGGCAATTTTTAACTTGATGGAAGATGCAGCGACAGCAGAGATTTCTCGTGCCGAATTATGGCAGTGGGTTCAACGCTCAGCCAAACTGGACAATGGAACAGTGATCACGAAAGAATATTTTCAAACAATTTTAAATGAAGAATTGGCGAAACTTGGAAGTCTTTCTCAGGGACGTTATGCTTCCGCCGTGAAGCTTTTGCAGGAGCTTGTTTTAGCGACTCAGTTTACGGAATTTTTAACGACACCAGCTTATCAACTTTTAGAAACACCTTAAAGAAAAGGAGACAATATGGCTTTACCAGGTGCTTGGACAGAAACAGCAGAAACTCTCGAGAACAAATGGAAAACAGAGGCTCGATGGAAAGGGATCACTCGTCCTTATTCTGCAAAAGAAGTGATTAAATTGCGTCCTCGTTTGCAAGTGAAACAAACAATTGCAGAACATGGTGCTGCAAAATTATGGAACTCATTGCACACAGAAAAATACATCAACACAATGGGTGCGATGACAGGTGCTCAAGCGGTTCAGTATGTGAAAGCTGGATTGAAAGCTTTGTACCTTAGCGGTTGGCAAGTGGCTGCAGATGCGAATCTTTCTGGTCAAACATATCCTGATCAAAGTTTGTATCCAGCAAACTCTGTTCCCAACGTTGTTCGTCGTTTGAACAATGCTTTGATGCGTGCAGATCAAATCGAAGCCAGTGAAGGTTTGAACAATATTGATTGGTATGCTCCGATTGTTGCCGATGCAGAAGCTGGATTTGGTGGACCTTTGCATGCCTTTGAATTGATGAAATCCATGATCGAAGCAGGCGCTTCAGGTGTGCATTTTGAAGATCAATTGGCTGCAGAGAAAAAATGTGGACATCTTGGTGGCAAGGTGCTGGTTAACTCTAAGGAGCAATGCGGAAGGTTGTAGGCTGCGAGA
>CAZFSX010000298.1:0-3528 GCA_964522115.1 uncultured Pseudobdellovibrionaceae bacterium
TATAGAACTATGAAAAACCTCTTTTTTATTTAAATCATTTAGCCTTTGATCACTAAAAAAAAACTTCAATAAAAAATGTGTTTGAAGTTGAAGTCCTGCAAGATATGTAGCCTCTTTGTTAGTTTCTTCATCACTGTTTTGATGAAAGATTCTTGTTTTCAAATTTCCTTTAAGCCCATTAAAAAGATCCTTCGCCAAAGATGATGATCCTAAAGCAGCCCTATAGTTAGGAATGTTTTGAGAAAGATAGACTGTAGAGCAGAGAGTGGACCTTGCTGTTGTTTGAAACTCAGAATCTTTAGCAGAAATTAAATATTGAGCTTCATCAACCCAAATAAAAATAGGACGACTTTTTAAGTTAGTTCCATCTCCAATAATTTTTCGTTTCTGGATTTCCTGTTGAAAGCAATATTTCCAAATGGCATTAGCTATTCGGCCAGTTTTTTTAAAAGTATGAACAGGAAGATTTACATAGATAATTGCACCAGAATATATCCAAGATGGATCTATATTGGTTTTTCCATCAAACAATGAAGATAAAGGCTCACGTAAAAAAGAATCAATAGTTGCAACAATCATTGAGACAAAGATTGTTCTTGTTTTTTCATGAATTGCAGGAAGAGTTTTAAAAAAATAGCTATAAGCAAGACAAAGATCGCTCTCCGAAACATTAGAATTACTAGAAGATACATTAATAACAGATTTTCTCATTAGTCGAATGAATGCACTCAACTCAGTATCTTCTTTCATTAATGGAGCTATATTTTTATATCCATCTTTGGATATATTATCAGTACTAATAGGAACATAAAACACGTCTTGATGTAAAACTTGAGATTCCTCTGGAGTATTTGGTAAAGACTGTATGACATCAAAAAGTAATCTAAACGATATTTTTTCTTTAGAACAAAAGATAAGTGATACTAAGTTTTTAAGAAGCAAATACGTCTGATCAGACCAATAATCTTGAGTGAATGCATTCATTCCTCGCTCTGAATTAACAGCAGCTTGTAAAAGATCAACTATATTTATAACATTATTGTTTCTGGATTCGATCTCTAGAAAATTATAGCAAAATCCTGACTTATCATCAAATTCAATGAAGGAGTTCTCCCTGGAGCACCTTTGAATTCTTTTTTTCCACAAAGCTAGATCTTCTTCTTTTACTGGCAATACAAGACCGCCATAACCATATTCGAGATAGGAAGACGCGATCAATTCACCACTTGAGGAAGATTTTCCAGACCCCGTTGATCCAAATATTAAAATTCCTTCGAAAGAGTCCCTTACCTTGAAAGGTTGTTTTGCTCCCTGAAATTTAAATAGGGAATCAGACATAGAAAAACTCTTTTCAAGCGAAACATCATTTTCTAGTCCCATCAAAGAAAAAGGAGGTGCAGATCTCATAACTACCTTGACCTTCCATGAACTTCAAGACCATCACCAACCTCAAGACACTTAGACCCTAAAAAATTATTCAATGAATAAGATACGGAGCCATCCGAATGCTTCTTAACACTCACAATCTTGTAATTAGAATTGAGAATAAAAAAGGCTACAGACATTGAAAAAATACATGTGGATATTAAAATAATTAAAACACGTTTCAATGTTTTGATAGATTTTCTTTGTGATTCAATAAAATCTACCTCTGTTTTAAGGAAGGTCACCATTGATTCCACTGTACTTTTTTCAAGAAATTTTGTTTCCATATCCTTTAAAAAAGAAAATTCAGAAATAAATTTCTTTGAGACTTCATTAATACTTTGTTTTAAGTCTTCACGGTTTTTTTCAAGAATAAGTAGTATTGGATCATCTTCCTTGATGCCATACTTGTTTAAATCTAGGTGTTCCATAATGAGGTACCCTCAAAAGAATCACTGCATTTTCTATAAAAACTAAGTGCTCTTTGTTTATCAACAACAGTTAAGTCTGAATCTTTAATGGAAAGAAAGGATAAATTCGCCTTATCAAGCAAAAGAACCGTTCTCTCCAACAAGGAAGGAATTTCCAAAACAACAGATCCATTATCGGATAACTTTTTATATGTTTTAGAATTTTCAAATTGAGAGAAATCAGAAGATCTCCCCATGTTCTTCACAACGATAAACTGAGCCTTCATCTTAAAAGAAGAAACATCTTCATGCAGATCCGCTAAAATTTGTAAAGAATCCTTGTCACCACCAAGGACAAACATAAAGACAACCTCTAAATGATAATCGTCAACGATCTGCTCAAAACCAATTTCATCCATCCAATCAAGAATGACGTCCAAAGATCTAGCCGCACAATCAATGACGATATTTGTTCCAGAATCGACAGAACAAGCATCATTGATTAAATTATCAAGAGATCCTTTTTTAGAAAGATCGAGCAGATTTACTTTTTCTCCAAAAAACCTTTTAAAAGTTGCGTTTGTTTTATCAGTATCAAACAGCATCAATGGAACATTCTTTTCCATCAAATAGCTTGTAAGAAGTCGAGATGTAGTTGTTTTTCCGACGCCACCTTTGTCACCGGTGACAAAAATAATTTTAGTTTGTTTCATAAAAATTCTCCTTAGAATTTTTGATTGAGTTAATTGAAATTATAGAAGACAAAAAACACATAATGTTTAAAGCATCTTGTTTGACAGTTGGATCCAATGACCGTTTTTGAACTATTTGGAAAAGATCAATAATCTTTGGATCTTTATGTTTTTTAAATTCATTTATTGCTGACATAAACAGCGTATGAGTCGAATATTTCCACTCTAAAATTGAAGAAATTGTTCTTTTTTCGTACTCCATAATCCACCTTTCTTTTTCACCCACTATTCCCCCTTTAATTTAATTTCGAGCACCAATTTCTAAAAATATAACTTTTGCACTGAAAGGACCTTTGTATTCAGAGAATTCAGGAACCTTTTTTAATTTTTCATTTAAACTATTGGCCGTACTCATCGCTCCACTCGCAACACCTTTTTTGAGGCTTGAATCTACAGATCGATCTTCTTGGACCCCAAAAATTGGATTGTTAGTTCTTGGAACCTGATTGTCGAAATAACTTGCGACAAAGGTTGCTATAAATTCACCTGCAAAAAGCGATCCCTCTTGCGAATGATGTTCTCCATAAATTCCAGTATCACCCAAAGAAGAAAGCCCGCTCGCTTTTATTGAATAAGTATTCTCTCCAACTGTGACTTTTGAGAATTCAATAAGGATTCTTTTTGAATTCTTTTCTAGTGAAGAAAACCCAACAAGCTTTGCCCCTTTAATAGGACCCGACGTTATTAATGCCAAAATGGGCGATTTTTCGTCAGGAAACGCAAGAACACTATGAAGAACTTGAATTTCAAACATGTCTCCAACGTTTGCGATAGTTTTCTCTTCAACTCCTGACCACGTAACGAAAGAAGGAGATGGATCCTCAAGAGGAATAAAATCCATCTTTTTTTTCTCTGTTTTTTGCATCAAAACTCTAGGTTTTTTATCGATATTTATAGTATTTTCTTTTTACTTTTTTAAAGGTTCTTCCGAAGTTTTCTGT
>CAZFSX010000299.1:0-3519 GCA_964522115.1 uncultured Pseudobdellovibrionaceae bacterium
GTCTGATTTTTCAAGTTGTTGAGACGAAGGATTCAAAATGAACTGTCCATCAATACGACCAATTTGGACAGCCGCTGTTGGTCCATTGAATGGAATATCGCTGATATGCAAAGCTGCAGAAGCTCCAAGGCTGGAAAGAATTTCAACCGGGAATGCTCCATCCGCACTTAAAACCGTAGCAACAACTTGCGTTTCATAGCGATAGCCTTCAGGAAAACTTGGGCGAATAGGACGATCAATCAAGCGAGCAGTTAAAACCTGTTCTGTTGATGGCTTTGCTTCGCGTTTGAAGTAACCACCTGGGATTTTTCCAGTGGCATAAAACTTTTCAATGTATTCGACTGTTAAAGGGAAAAAATCTAGCTTGGACGCTGTTTTTGAGGAAACTGCTGTCACTAGAACTATATTGTTCCCACATGAAACAAGAACAGCACCATCGGCTTGTTTTGCTAATCTTCCTGTTTCGATTGTGATCTGTTTTCCACCTAGAGATGTGGTGACTGTTGTCTTCATGAACTCTCCTTCGTTCTTTCTGAGGATTTTGTAATGATTGTTTTTCTTTTTTTTGTTTATTCTAAAATGGAATTGTCTCAAAGAACAAGGGGCCTTTAAAGGCCCCTTGAAGATTATTTACGGATATCAAGTTCTTTGATCAAAGTCTCATAAGCTTTGATATCTTTTCTTTTCAAGTAATCAAGAAGCTTACGACGTTGATTCACCAAAGTTAAAAGACCACGGCGACCGTGAAAATCTTTTTTATGAGCTGCAAAGTGAGTCGACAAATCATTGATTCGCGCTGTCAACAAAGCAACTTGAACTTCAGAACTTCCAGTATCCATCGCTGAACGTTGAAATTTTTTAAGGATGCTTTCCTTCATTTCAGTCGTTAATGCCATTAGTAACCTCCTTAGGTCGATTGTTTCCTGCGCAGTGAATGCGCAGCGCTCTGCCCCTTTCAACGTCATGGCTGTCGATGATCGAGAACACAGTGGGTCGGTTTTCTCGAAAAATGATGGGAAAGTCAAATGATCACTGATTTTAATATATTAGTATTGAAAAACGCGGCGCACACGAAAACCAACACCTTTTTCAAGCTCCACCAAAGAGATCATCTTTCCACTTTGGAGAGATAAAATCTTGGCTCCAAGATCTTGATGAGGTTGATAGATACGAATCAGTTGGGCCCTTAAATCATGGGAAATCTGCCCATTTTTCATTAAGACCTCATCTTTACCTTGAATGCGCAGAATTTTTAATTCAGGTAAAAGACGCTCTAAAGGAATCAGTATACTTTGAAGTGATATTTCCTGGGTTGTCAGCACACGTTGAAGTTCATCAATGGTGATTGCCTGATCCAAGCTGTAAGGCTGAGAGGCCAGACGGCGCAGACCTGACATCGCAGCCCCACACCCCAAGACTTCACCCAACTGCTGCACCCACGTACGAATAAAGGCCCCTTTGCTGCAAGACAAAGTCAAAGCAAAGCCGCCAGGCAAAATTTCAAAATCTTTAAAATCAAAGAAACTCATTGGCTTGACTGGCACTTCGACTTCTTGCCCTTCGCGAGCATATTCATACAACTTTTTTCCTTGAATTTTTGTCGCTGAGTACATGGGCACAGGCCATTCAAAATGCCCCAGCACTTTCGAAAGGGCTTGCTGAAGCTCAAGATCTGTTACTTGAACTTCTGACTGTGATAAAACTTGCCCCGTTGTATCCAAAGTATCTGTACGAAGTCCCAGCTGTACTTGCACTCGATAGGTTTTATTTTGCTCTAAAAGAAATGAGCTTAATTTCGTAGCTTCTCCTAAAAGAATCACCATCAGACCCGAAGCCATGGGGTCCAATGTTCCGCAATGACCGACTTCTTTTTGATGAAGTAAAGAGCGAACTTTTCCAACAACATCATGACTGGTCCAACCAGCTGGTTTATCCACAAGAAGAACCCCATGACGGGTCTCCCTTTGATTTTTTTTTGTTTGCACTGATGACTCCCGGATAGAAATTATTCTGAATCGTTTGTCGAGTCTTCAGAATCTTGAGGAGCCACTCGCAGGGCTTTCTCTTTATCAAGGTCGTACAAGATGCGATCAATTTTTAAAACATGTTCTGTTGTATCATCCAAAAAGAAGGTCAGCTTTGGACAATATCTGATTTTTAATTCTCGTCCTAAGTGGTTTTGCACCTCATAGGCTCTTTCATTCAAAAGCTTAATCACATTTTCCCGCTCAAAATCAGCACCCAAAACGCTGATATAGACCTTCGCCGTACGAAGGTCTTTTGGCATGATGACTCGAGCCACAGTGACAAGACCAGGCAGGGTTCCTTTGAAACCGCTGATAAAATACCCAGCAATGACATGCTGGATTTCTTTTTCAACTCTTTGAACTCTGCGCCCGTCACCTGTGTTTTTCATTAAGCTCGTACCTCGGGAGTTAACTCGCGAGCGATTTCTTCTTTCACGAAAGATTCCATGATATCGCCAACTTTAACATCGTTGTAGTTTTCAATGCCAACTCCACATTCAAAGCCCGATGCAACTTCTTTTGCATCATCTTTGAAACGCTTCAAGCTGCCAATTTTTCCTTCATACACAATTTTTCCATCGCGTATCAATCGCACCATGTTCGATCGTGCAATTTTTCCATCCAAGACAAATGTTCCCGCAATAGTTCCAATTTTTGGTACGCTGAAAATATTTCGAACTTCCAAACGAGCTGTGACTTTTTCCACGATGTCTGGCTGTAAAAGACCCGACATAGCTTTTTTCAAATCATCGATCAACTCATAAACAATCGAGTATGTTCGAACTTCCACGCCCAAGCGTTTCGCTTGAGCTTGAGCTCCACCATCTGGACGCACATTAAAACCAATGACCAAGCCCTTCGCTGTCGATGCAAGAAGGACATCGGATTCTGAAATACCACCAACAGCTGCATGAACAACTTTGATCTTCACTTCCACTGTCGCCATTTTTGCAAACATACCTTGGATGGCTTCTAAACTTCCCGCCACATCTGCTTTCAGAACCAAAGACAATTCTTTCACATCGCCCTTTTGAACTTTGGCAAAAATCTGATCCAAGGATAGTTTGTTTGTGGAAACCTCATTCGCCAATCGAGCTTGCTCTTTGCGAATAGACATAATTTCCACAGCTGTTTTTTCATCTTTCACGATGTCAAATTTATCTCCAGCAGATGGAGTTCCTTCCAAGCCAAGCAGTTCCACAGGAGTTCCGGGCCCTGCCGATTGGACACGTTCACCACGGTCATTCATCAAACTACGAACACGTCCCATGTAAGAACCTGCAACCACAGATTGTCCCACAGTCACTGTTCCATCTTGAACCAACAAGGTTGCAACAGGTCCACGACCTTTTTCAAGACGTGATTCAATGACAATTCCACGGCCTGAACGAGCTGGGTTTGCTTTCAACTCTTGTACTTCCGCCAAAAGATAAATTTGTTCTAAAAGTTCTTTGATCCCTGTTTTTTTCAAAGCAGACACGGGACAGTAAAT
>CAZFSX010000300.1:0-3506 GCA_964522115.1 uncultured Pseudobdellovibrionaceae bacterium
GTTTTTTGTCCTGACGGCCAGATCTTGTCCTGCATTTTCACTGCTGGTAAAAAAATTGTCTACTTCGATAGCTTCTTCTAAGGCTTCTTGATTTAACGAATTCAGACCACTGAATTCCAAATTGTAATGATAGGGATTTTCAATATCTAAAATCAGTTTTACTTCACTTTCTGATCGTGGGTAAAGGACTTCGGTTTGCAAAATATCTGCTTTGAAATAGCGTTTCTGGTTAAAATAGGATTTTAAATCTTTTCCAATTTCTGTCATCGCAAAGTCATTAAAAGGAGTGTTGATTCGATTTTTCATCAGTTTTTGAAGGTCTTTACGAAGATCTGGATTGGCGCAGCGAATTTCAATTTCAACTATTTTGGTTTGTGGTCCCTCTTGGATGTCGAAAATAATTTCCATCGAATCATCTTCTCGTTCAAAAACACGTGATTCGACATTGGCTCGGTGGAAGCCATTTTCGTTCAACCAAGCCTTCATTCCTTCCGCGCCCTTTGATACAAGTTCAGGGTTGTAGGAATGTCCTGGATTGTAAGGGAAGAAGGCTTCAAAGTCGGTTGTTGAATTAGCTTGATGGCCAACAAACTGAACTTTGTGAATTTTTTGAATCTTTGTCATGTTTAATTGGTAATATGTAAAACCATCGGAAGTAGTATAAGATGTCACTTCCGCATGTTCAGCAATCTGTTCATCCACCACATATTTAATGATCGAATCCAGATCTTTCATGGTGAAGTTTCCTTCAGTCATCTGTGGAACTTTTTTAAGGATATCGTTTTTTTGAGATTCAGGAATATTTCCCCAATCAAAATACTGTTGAGCTAATGCCAAGGACGAGTTTAAAATCAAGAAGGACCAGATGAAGAGTAAGCAAAGAAGTTTTTTCATTTAAACTCCTTTTTGAAATCCAAATCAATACCAAGAATTTCTGTTTGCCTTTGTCCCGTTTGAATTGAAGTCGGATCATTATTTTCACGATGTTCCCAACTTCCTACTGTGGAAACATTTTGATTAAAGAAATACTGCAATTTGACATCAGAACTTGTTTGTTCACCCCATTTTCTGCTTGCGGTGGCCGTCAGTTTGTCAGTCAGTTTTTTTGTTGCTGTTAATTTTGGTACAGTGATGTTCTTTGCATCATCAAAGCTGGACGTCAGTTGGACTTCAATACCCAAAGTATTTTGAATTTTTTTATTCAAAGGATTTTGTGAAAGAATGGCAGACCCGATTTGAGCGGCAGTTTGAGCTCCCTGTTCTTTGCTGTCGACCTGTGAATCCAGCTTTTGAGATGTGATACCAAATGCAATTAAAGCGACGATATCATTTTCAGGAAGTGGAGGAGAACTAGACATCTGAAAAACAGGATTTTTTCCAGTTCCTTGGATCATCAGTTGAATATCATAGTTTTGAATGCGTGTTCGTGCAGAGATATACAATTCTGGGTTCAGTTCATTGGTGTCTTCAAATTTAATTTTGGCTGTAATTAAATCAAAAGTTTTATCTCGGAAGACAATTTTCATTGCTTTGTCAGCTTCAATTTGTCCGAGTAAAATAGCTTTGGATGGTGGACCTTGGATACGCAAATCGCCGTTCACTAATCCTTGTACCTGTTCATTTTTAATCATCAGTGGTTTTTTTAGTTGAAGATTTAATTCAAGATGAAGGGGCTCAAAGCTTTTTGTTTCCACTGTTTTCGGAAGATACTGACTTTGTTGAACATTCGTTTCCGCATCAGATCCAATAAAATCCTTCGTGATCAAACCATCATTCACAACATAGGTACCAGAAAGAGTGTAGGGAAACCAAGACCCATGCAGATTCAATTGTGCATCACCAGAAGTTTTGACCTTATCTGGAATATTCAGAGTCACTCGAGAAAGATTGGCAGTGATTCGCATTGGTAAATTTTGAGGTCCAAGAATCGCAATTTCTCCATCACCTTTAAGTACTCCTCCGCCAAATTGTGCCCTAAGATCTTCAATGAGTATTTTACTTAGTGAAAAGACAATTGTGGAGTCTATTTTTTCAAAAGAATGTGGAAGTCCTTTCAATCGAACAAAAGCATTTTGAACATGCCCCTGTCCTAGAATTTCAGGCTTTTGATAGGGACCACGAACATCCACCGTCAGATCACTATGTCCACCAAACTCATCCATAAACGGGAAAAAGATTTGTAGAAGTCTGAGATTGATTTTGGATATAAAGCTGAATTTTAAGTTTTCTGGTGTGAAGTTTTCTCCCACAAATTGAACTTGGGATTCTTCGCCTTCAACAGTAAAATCTTGAAAGCTCATTTTGCCATCTTTGAATAGAAGTCGCATCGGTGATTTATTTTTTAGGAAGGATCGGCCTCGTTGAAGAAGAAAGTCTTTCCACTCAAAAACTCCATTGACATTTTTCCAGCTTCCGTTGGCTGAATACAGCTGAAATGTCCCATTGGCAATACTTTGATATTCATTCATTGTTGGCGAAGCGCCTAAAAATAAGAAAAATTTAGCGAAGGCAAGATTTTGAGTTTGAAGTTGAATATTTAAAGGAGACCCCTGTTGCCAAGGAATCTCAAAATGACCTTGAATTTGCCCAGAGAGAAGATCTATTTTTCCAAGAATTTTTTGTGGGTCGATACTTAAGTCTAAGACCGAGGTTTCCATTTCTTGATCTTCCAGCATCGCTTTATCAATCAGTCCTTGAATCTGAACCGTTGGTCGAAGAATATGGCCATCCAAAAGAACTCGGCCATGAAACAGTCCGTGGACAGATTTGGAAATGCGTCGAATATTTTCAGAACTTTCAAGAGACCACGAAGGAATATCGAAGATCAGTGAAGATTGGGCATTCGGATGAAACTCACCTGTAATCGCAATCCGCTGATCTTTCGAGCTTATAAATGCATCCGTGATTTTCACTTCTCCATCGTGACTTTGAACATAAAACCGAGCTTGATCAAATTGTTCATTCGCAATAGATCCAATAAACAAATCGGATTGAAAGTCATAACTCATGTGTGAAAAATCAAAAGGGCCATCACCACGAACATTGATTTTTCCACGACCAGAAACTGGGACCGGCATTTTAAAAATTTTTTCAAATGCAAACAGTGCATCTATCGCATCTAAATCTTGAGATGATCCATCAAATTGAATACGACTTTTTAATAAATCAACGAAGATATTTGCTTGGTAGTGACTGGAGTGTATTTGTCCTCGAATATCCTTTAAAGTAAGAAGACCTTTTTTATATCCAAGATCTAAGGACGCTTCACCAAGTTGATAATTTTCGAAGATGAAATCTTTTGGGTTTAGCTTCATTTGCATTGTTGCTGCGGAACTGTCGCCTTCTGTTGTGCCCTGAATTTTTGTAATTCCAGAAAATTTCAAATTTGCCAAATTTTCTATATCCGAAAAATCAAAGGAAGGGCTGGAGTATCCGATTTGAAATCCCTTCCTATAGTTGATCGTTCCATCAGATTCGCCCTGACTTTTTCCTGTACTCGCTTTGGC
>CAZFSX010000301.1:0-3504 GCA_964522115.1 uncultured Pseudobdellovibrionaceae bacterium
CCCCCGACACAAGGATTTTCAGTCCTCTGCTCTACCGACTGAGCTACCTGGCCAACAAACGGAAAGCATTTAGTTACTTCAAGTTTCCGTTTTAAGTCAAAATATTTTTCCAACTTTTCTGATCAGCGTCCCGCAGCTTCAAAGGCTTGTGATAAATCTGCGATCAAATCATCAATGTCCTCAACGCCTACACTCAAGCGAATCAGGCCATCATCAATACCTAAAGCACGACGATTTTCCTCAGGAACGCTAGCGTGCGTCATGATTCCGGGATGCTCAATCAAAGATTCAACTCCGCCTAAACTTTCAGCTAAAGAAAACACCCGCACGCTTTCTAAAAACTTTCGAGCTGCCGTCAATCCCCCTCGAAGAGTGAAAGTGATCATGCCACCAAAACCGTGCATTTGTTTTTTTGCCAAAGCATATTGAGGATGACTTGGAAGACCTGGATATAAAACTTTTTCGGCCAATTTTTGAGTCTCTAAAAATTGAGCCACCTTCATCGCATTTTCTTCGTGAGCCTTCATTCTCAAAGGCAAGGTTTTCAAACTGCGTAAGCACATAAAAGCATCGAAAGGAGCCATGATGGCTCCCATGGAGTTGCTCAGAAAGGCCAACTTTTCTGCCAATGCAGAATTGGAAGTCACGGCAACTCCACCCACCACATCACTATGCCCACCGATGTATTTCGTTGCAGAGTGAACAACGATGTCTGCACCTAATTCCAAGGGCCGTTGAAAATAGGGACTCATAAAGGTGTTATCCACAACAACCAAAATATTTTTCTTCTTTGCGATCTGACAAATTTGCTGAATATCACTGAGCTTCAGAGTTGGATTCGTTGGAGATTCCAACCAAATCATTTTTGTGTTTGCCTGAATGGCATTTTCTAAATTGGAAGTCTTGGTTAAGTCCAAATAACTAAACTGCAAACCATGGTGCTGAAGAACTTTATCAAAAAGACGAAAGGTACCTCCGTACATATCATCAGCAGCGATCACATGATCCCCTGCTTGCAATAAATGCAAGACAGTTGTCGTTGCCGCACATCCCGAAGCAAAAGCGAATCCAAATTTTCCACTTTCTAAATCTGCCATACAAGCTTCGAAAGCTTTTCTGGTTGGATTGTGAGTTCGGCTGTATTCATAGCCCTTATGAACCCCAGGCGATGCTTGAACATAAGTTGATGTTAAATAAACAGGAGTCATGATGGCTCCCGTCGTAGGATCAGGCTGTTGTCCTGCATGAATAGCACGTGTGGAAAAACCTTGAGACATATCCTTTTTCATAAAAGATCTCCGTGGTGATAATTAAATTGTGTCGGAATCAATCAGTCCGTTTTCTTTCAACCAAGCGGCATTGAATGCTTTACTTAAATAGGCACGACCATGATCCGCAAATAAAATCAAAATTTTTGAGGGCTTCTTCAGTTTCTTCGAATATTCGTAGGCCGCAGCTAAAGCCATCGCTGAAGAGGGCCCCACACATAAGCCTTCTTTTTTGACAAGTTCTCGAGTCAAAGCAAAAGAAGTTCGATCATTCACTTGAATCGCATCATCCATGACATTCAAATGAACATTGTCAGGAAGCATATCTTCACCAACACCCTCGACTTTGTAAGAGGCCGGTGGTGTGATTACTTTTCCATGATGAACAAGGTCGTATAAAATACTTCCAATAGGATCTGCTAAAACAATTTGTATAGCAGGATTTTTTTCTTTTAAAAATTTTCCGACTCCAGAAATGGATCCCCCCGTGCCAGCTCCCGCAACAAAGGCATCAAGTTCTGATCCCATTTGTTCCCAAATTTCAGGACCTGTCGTTCGGTAGTGGGCCAAGGGGTTCACGGGATTATTAAATTGATTGGCCAAAATAGAATTTGGAGTTTCTGAAGCAATTCTTTTTGCTGTGCTTAAATAACTGCGAGGATCATCAGGATCTACTCCGGAAACCGTGATCACAACTTCAGCTCCGTAGGCGCGCAAGATGGCTCGCTTTTCTTCACTGATTTTATCGGGCATGACGAAGACAGTTTTATATCCACGAATCGCCGCCACCATCGCTAAGCCAAGACCCGTATTGCCTGAAGTTGCCTCGACGATGGTGCCACCAGGTTGAAGACGACCTGACTTTTCTGCATCTTCAATAATTGCTAGGCCTAAACGATCTTTGACGCTACCACCTGGGTTCATGTACTCAATTTTCGCAAAAAACTGATGCTCAGATTCTGGAAACATATTTTTTAATTGCACAATTGGAGTATTTCCCACGAGCTCGATCAAATTACCGTATACCTTTTTCATGACGGACGCCTTTTCACCTGCGAACCCTTCAGGGTTCGATTAAAATATTGGATGACTGTGTTCATCTCGGTAATCGCGTCTCCGGAATAAGGCAAGTCATACTTTGTCATCAACTTTTGTACCAACTTCACCTGGGGATTTTTTTTCAAAAGCTCGTCCACAAGACATTGAAAATCATCTTGAAATTCCTTTTCCTGCACTTTATCCATTCAGGACTCCTTCCTTCTGTATTTACTCTGATGTGTAATTAGAAAGACGAATCGCCTTGTCTGTCAAGCGCGCAAAGGACTACCGTCAAGAATCCAAGGACCTCAAAAGTTCCTGTAAGATGGGCCCTATCATTAAAAGCATATAGGCGGGGAACAACATCAATAACAAAGGAACCATCACCTTCATGGGAAGTGTTGCTGTGTATTGATCAATATGATCACGGCAATGAGATTGAAATTCCTGTGCCAATTGATCCAATCTTTCAGAAATTCCGACGCCCATCAATCCCTGCCATAAAGTTTGATAAAGAGCTTTTCTTAAGATTGGAAGTCGAGGATCTAAACTTTCGAATTCTGCGCCAGCATCAAAAGAAAAAACCAGCTGTTGCACTTGTTGAGCCACAGCACACTTTAAATCACGCCCTTCTAAAAAATGAAAAAGCGCGGATCGAACAGATCTTCCTGATTGAATGGATTGGCGTACACTTAATAATAATTCAAAACTTGGCGCTAAATATTCCACTTGATCCTCTTCCCTAATCGAAAAATCCATACAAGTCCGCTGACAAACATGAAAAAACTTGGAACCAAAAACTTTTCATTTCCATTCCAACCCTTTGAAATCAAAACATAAGTCACCAACAAAGCAAACATTCCTGACAACAGCAGCGCCTGAGCACGAAGCCCTGCTGTGGCTTGTCTCGACTTACGTCGAAATTCAATTTTCATTTTTTCAGACTCTCTCCATGCTTGGAGTTGATCTAAAATGCGATGATCCAAATCCATCCGCAAAATTTGCGCAGCAAACGAAAATTTTTCGACAGGAACCCCCTGAATCGGGATTTTCCAGTGAAGCAGCGTTGCAGTTTCTTCTAAAAGCCCCCGCGGAGGTCCTGTTAAAAGTTTTGAAGTTTCTATTAATGATTCCACCAATCCTTGCCCCTGTCCTACTAATAAAATCATTGAATATAAAATCGACTTTGTCTTTTCTT
>CAZFSX010000302.1:0-3463 GCA_964522115.1 uncultured Pseudobdellovibrionaceae bacterium
CGTTGAAGTGATCTCCCAATGTTCCTTTCTTTAAAGTTGAAAAATAGGTTTTCCAATCAAACTCAGGAACCATCTTCTGAATGGCATCCAAGCTGTGGGGTGAATAAATCTTTTCAGGATCCATCATTTCTTCCAAAGACAAAGAGACCTTGGCGAATTGAGTTTCAAAATCCAAAATCTTTTTTGCCCACTGAAGTTCTTCCTTCTGTGGACGAACCTTGCTTTGATAGGTCGCTAGAAGTTGGGCAATATATTCTTGATATTTTTGCCGAGTTTGACGTGCTTTCTGATCCGTATTGAAATAATAATCCTTTTCAGGAAGAGCAAATGCCGATTGATCTAAAAATAAAATCATCTGCCTTGAATTTTTTAAATCCTGCCCCACCCATGCGGAAAAAAAGATGGGAATTTGTTCCAACTGTAGCTGCGCTAAAACTCTGGCCATGGATTCCGAATTATGAATGGATTGAATTTGACTCAATCTCTGCTGCAACCATTCCCAGGATGCGCCTCGAATTCCTTGATCGCGAAGACATGTGTGATAGTACAAAGAAATTTTTGAAGATTCATCAGCTTGAGTGATCATCTTTTCAACCAACTTAAGATTTCGATCTTCCAAAGCTGTCGATTGATGCCAGTATTTCGCTTTATCCCCTGGCAATTGCAAAGACTTCAGCCAATTTCCACAGGCATATTGATAAAAATTATCACAGGCTTTCACCGAAGGATCTATAGCTCCCAAATCCAAGATGGGAGGAACCGCGGTGGGATCATAGGCAGAAGTTTCAGTTGATTTGGTCGTTGATGACGGTCGTTGAGATGTTGTTTCTTTTGCTTCCACTTTGGCGGCAGCACATCCCACTGAAAATGCCATCAATAAGAAAATCTCAGCAAGAACTCCCCAAGAAAACATACGCTTCATCACAATCCCTCCCGTTCTGAAGGGTTTTATCTTTGCCATATTCAAAAAAGGAGGCAAGCCTTTTTAGCTGCGCTACCCATGATTCTTTGGATGCAAGAGGATCAATTCATCTTGAGGGATCGATCTTAAAAAGGGATCCTGAGCTGCCTTCTGGCGAGATATCAAGGTCAAATCTATACGCTCATCTGTTGACCTTACTTTCATTCGTGTCAGAATCAAGGCTTTCTGATCCCGCAGCTTTTGTAGATCTTCTTCCTCTGCCAAAACAAGCAAATCGATATCACCACCACGACTTGAATCTTTGGTTCTTGAACCAAAAAGAAAGAGTTCAAAATCTGAAATTATTTCTGATAAAACCTGGATATAGACTTGGACTTGGTGGGATGAAATTCTCATGGGAATTTTTTTCTAAGATCTAATAATGCGGGAGCATGCTGAAGTAAACCACGGACAAAAGATTCAAAACTTTCTTCTGTATAATCATGAGCTTGGATATTGCGGAATTCACGAAAACTTAAAAATATTTCCGCCGAAGAAATATAACCCAACTTTTCAGCGAGATTTAAATGATCCCTTAAAGTCCCTTCAAATCCAGGATCTTGACGAAGAATCTGCAGCCGCAAGTACTTTGTTAAATAGAGATCGACAACTCTTGCAAACCGACTGGTAAAACTTTCCCATGTTTCTAAAGCATCGTCATCACAAAGATCTAAATGCGTCGGAAGCTTCACCGCTTTATGATAACTTTTTTCAAGATGAGTCAAAGCTTTAGAAAGATATCGTTGATATTTTTCATCCAACTCAACAGAGTATTTCATGTAAGCTCCTTACGCCACCAAGCACTAAGCTTGGCGGGCGCGTTTATCAACAGCCAATGCGGCTTCGCGAACAACTTCATTCAAAGTAGGATGAGCATGGAAAGTGCGAGCCAGATCTTCACTGCTTCCACCAAATTCCATAGCAACAATGATTTCACCAAGAAGTTCTGAAGCGCGAGGTCCAACAATGTGGCCACCAATAATTTTGTCAGAACGAGTATCTGCCAAAATTTTCACGTGACCTTCTGTCGATCCCAAGGCTTTGGCTCGTCCATTGGCTGCAAAAGGAAAACTTCCAACAGCATAGGGTATCCCCTGCTCTTTGGCTTGCTCTTCTGTAAGCCCCACACTGGCAACTTCAGGAAATGTATAGATGACAGAAGGAACTGTCCCGTAGTTCACATGCCCAGCACCACCGGCCAACATCTCAACGACAGCAACACCTTCTTCTTCCGCCTTATGAGCCAACATAGGACCAGGAATCAAATCACCAATTGCATAAATGCCAGGAACATTTGTTTGGAAATGATCGTCCACCAAAACACGACCCATTTTATCCATCTGTACGCCCAATTCTTCTAAACCTAATCCACTTGAAAAAGGTTTGCGGCCCGTCGCGACCAGAACAACATCCGCACTGATGGTGCCTTTTAAATTGGACTTCATATCTTCAAACTCTAAAGTCACTTCATTTTTTTCCACTTTGGAAGAAGTCACTTTCGTTGAGAACATAAATTTCATTCCCTGCTTGGTCAGACTGCGCTGAAGAACAGACATCACACCTTTATCCATCACTGGACATAGGCGCTCTGCGAACTCAATCACTGTGACCTCGGCACCCAATCGAGCCCACACAGAACCCAACTCAAGCCCGATCACTCCGCCACCCACAACAATCATTTTTTTAGGCACAGATTCTAAACTCAAGGCCCCTGTGGAAGACACAATTCTTTTTTCATCAAACTTCAAGAAGGGAAGCTCTGTCACCACACTGCCTGTTGCACAGATGATGGATTTCGCCTGCAATTTCGTTTTTGTCCCATCTTCAGCTGTGACTTCCACAACTCCTGCTTGAAGAATTTTTCCCACACCACGAAAGGCTTCAATTTTATTTTTCTTGAACAAGAAGGAAATTCCCTGTGTCAGATCTTTCACAATTTTTTCTTTGCGACCCAACATCGCAGCAAGATCCAATTGCACCTGCTGAAGTTTGACTCCGTGATTGGAAAAATCATGTTGAGCCATGGAATACAATTCGCTGCTTTCCAAAAGGGCTTTACTTGGGATGCAACCCACATTCAAACAGGTTCCACCAAATGTTTTATCTTTTTCAACAACAGCCGTCTTCAAACCCAATTGTGCCGCCCGAATGGCCCCAACGTAACCACCAGGACCTGAACCCACAAATACAACATCAAATGATAAAGCACTCACAGAAAACTCCTCTTAAATTTCTAATAACAAACGCTCTGGATCTTCAACACCTTCTTTGATTTTCACCAAGAAAGTCACAGCTTCTTTTCCATCCACAATGCGGTGATCGTAAGACATCGCCACATACATCATAGGACGAATTTCGATTTTTTTATCCACAACGACGGGGCGATCTTCCACTTTGTGCATTCCTAAAATACCCACTTGCGGAGGAGTTAATATCGGAGTCGACATCAAAGAACCATAGGTTCCACCATTGCTGATTGTAAATGTTCCGCCACTTAAATCA
>CAZFSX010000303.1:0-3456 GCA_964522115.1 uncultured Pseudobdellovibrionaceae bacterium
ACAACCCTTAGATCGAATGCAAGACTGCATCCTTCATCAAGATCCTGACTTTTATTTAGTGAATAAACCGCCTGGAATTTCAACCCATGCCAGTGTGGATAACTTGCACGAAAACCTACAAGCTTGGCTTGAAAAGGATTTAGCAGAACCCCTTTACTTAACCTCGCGTTTAGATGTGCCCACAAGTGGTTTGTTGATTTATGCGCGCAACAAAGAATTTCAAAGCCAATTTAATAGATATTTAACAGAACAACGTGTGCGCAAAGAATACTTCGCAGGTCATCAAGGTGCTCCTTTGGATCAAGGTATCTACGAACATTGGATGCAAATTTCACCTCGAGCCCCAAAAACTGTTTGGAAAGAAAAACCCACAAATGAATCAACTCAACAATGCTTGCTGGAAGTTCTGAACTCATCCCATTCAAAAAATATGGACTATTCTATTTCTGAAATATTACTTTTAACTGGCAGAACCCACCAAATTCGATCACAACTTTCTGACTTGGAACGTCCTATTTTAGGAGACACTCTTTACCAAGGCAAAAAAAAATCCTACTGGGACACCAACAGGATTTTTTTATTTTGTAAAAGGCTTCAATTTCAAAACTTTGATTTTCATTTACCTGAAGCCTTTCAAAGCCTGATAGATGAACCTTCAGATTCTTAGATAGACAAAAGCAACAATAAAGCTAAGCTTGTATCTCCACGACGGAACATACCGAAACCATCAGCATTATCACGAAGTGCCACTTTATTTTCTACAGATAAAGTAATCCAGTTGCCGGGGACCAATGTGTATCGAGCTGCCAAACCTAATTTAAAATAATCTTTTTGTTTTTTTTCAACACCAACAGAAAGATCGCCATTCAAATATTCAGATAGCAATCCCATATCTTGATGCAAAGAAAAAGACCCCATTGTCTCTGTCAAAGACAAACCCTGATCAATTTCACCCAATTTTGTAGCGAAGGCTTTATCGACAAAGTTTCCTGCTTTACCTGGAACTTTTTTCGTATAAGTGTCTTTATTTTGAAAATAATAACGAGGATTCAAATAATAGCCCAATTTAAAGTAGGATGAATAAGTCTTTTCTAGCTTTGTTTTTGCCTGAAAATTTCCATTGGATGATTGAAAGATGGAAGTTTCACTGGTTGGCAGGTGGTACATAAAAACACCACCATATTTTGTGTCATCTGAAAGCTTTAAAAAACCAAAATTCACCGCCGTTAAAGTCCAATCATCCATGGTCGCTGAAGATTTATCGACAGGACCCTTGTCTAAAGTATTTCCTTGAGTGATATAAATCACATTGGCTGCAGCACCATAGGACCAACCTGATTCAAACTTTCGAGACAAACCCAGTGTACTGCGACTCCAAACACTAGCTGTTTCCTTGTCCTGATTCTGAAATAATTTTTGATTCATCGTAGAAATTCCAAAATATGAAAGTGTCCACTTGGATAATTCCGTCGATGATCCTGGTAAAGCGATAGAGGATGTTTGAGATTGGGCCAAGGCCGTCATCGCAAAGAAATTCAAAAAAAGACCGGTAATTTTTTTCATAAGAAACTCCTATATAAAAGAAGGACTTTGTTTTGATGGCGAAATTAGTCCATCTACCGGTCAAATGCCACAAAAATGAACGAATACTTGATCTCTTTTTTTAATTTTGAAAAAAGTTTCTGCATGAAAAAACTTCGTACACAGGCCCTTTTCTTTAGTGTCTTCTTCCTTTCCTTCCTTAGCTTCATATTTGGTTGTGCCTTTTGGCGTCCAACCTCGTCCCCCATCAATTCCCTGGATTTTTACCCTCAAAAACAGATTTCCTGGGTAGCCACTCTGGGGAGATCAACTAGAATATCGGTTGTCACGGCCAATGTGGAAAACCTGTTCGATACGGAACATGATCCTGGAAAATTGGATTATGAATTCCTTCCAAAAAGCATAAAACAAGGGAACCAAGTGTTGCTGGACTACTGCCAAAGCCTTCCAAGCCCGGCAAAAAGCAAGTGTCGAAACTTCGACTGGTCCAACCAGGTCTTGGAAGAAAAAATTCGACGTCTTAGAAAATCACTGATGCAAAATGATCCCCAGGGTCCCGATCTTCTCCTTCTCCAAGAGGTTGAAAACCAACACGTCTTAAACCAATTGGCTGATCAAGCCTTTCCAGAAGCTGGCTACAAAACCCGTGTCCTTCTGGAGGGACAGGATCCCCGAGGTATTGACCCAGCCTTACTTTCCAAGTTTCCATTGGCGGGCAAGGCCCAACTCCATCAATTCCGTTTGATCGAACCAGCTCTACAAGATTCAACACCTCTTGCGACAAGGGGGCTTTTGCAGGTCCCCCTTCAGACCCCCTGGGGACGCTTGCAAGTCTTTGTCTTACACTTGCCTTCGCAGCACCATTCCAGTCAGGTTCGAAAACAGGCCCTGCATCAGCTGATAGATCAAATTCATCGCTTAGATCCTGAAGAGATGTTTCTGGTTGGAGGAGACTTTAATATTTCAGCCCAAGAAGAGTTGAATATGCAGTTTTATAGCAAAAGATTGTCTGATCACTTTGAAGTCAGTCATTTATGGTCCCCCCCTTCACCTTCAGCTCTGGGAACCACCAATTTTAAAGGAGTTTGGTCCTTTTTTGACGTTCTTTTATTCCCCAAATCAGCCATTTCGAAAAAGCATACTTGCCACCCTGTTCAAGGTTCTATCCAAGTTCTTCAACAACTTCCGATTCAAAAAACAAAGGAAGGTTTTCCGAAACATTTTCGACCCAAATCCCACTTTGGAATTTCAGATCACTTTCCTGTTCGAGCCGAATGGACGTGCCCGAATACACCAGAAACACGTTGAAATAATCCACAACGAACTGGCAATCCACCATTTTCAAAATCCAAAAAGGAATATAGCTTCATTCCTGGAACCTGAAAACGCTCTTTCCATTGGGAGACCGATCCCAGGACAGCCATTCGTTCTGGTTGGTATTTTTCAGCTGCCTTTTGGATCATTTGCCCTAGGGATACATCTGTCTTCAGTCGCTCATTGTAAGGAGGGTTAAAGACTAAAAATCGGGGATGGGGTTCAGAATCAGAAGAGATCAGCAACTCACCATCCAACCCCTGATTTTCGCTGTGAAACAGATCTTCTTGAAAAAAATGAAATCTGGATTCAGACATTTTTTTTGCCATTTCCAATGCCAACTGGGGATACTGCAAATCTTTCCCTACAAAACTGGCGAAAACAGAAGGCATTGGATGATGGTAGTTTTTAAAAAAACTTTCTGACTTCATCAATCCAGGAACAGACTTGAACTGTTGAAAGGAAAAAGATCGTCCTTGATTTGGCTGAAGCAATTGGGACGCTTCAAAAAGAAAGGTTCCACTTCCGCACATAGGATCAATCAGAGTCGTTCTTTGCAAAAAAAAAAGATGAAAATATTTAATTAAATTACAAAAAAAA
>CAZFSX010000304.1:0-3168 GCA_964522115.1 uncultured Pseudobdellovibrionaceae bacterium
AACATCGAGAGTCGGTAGGACTGCCACGACAACATCGCGACCGTGCTGTCCATCTATTCGTTCCGTGCCGGCTTGGATATGTTGCCGTGAAATATATTGTCGAAAGTGGTCTTTTTCAAATTTGATAGATTCAGGCAAAATGATAAAACTTAGTTCAGTGTCAACATGAGTAATGCGCACGAATGGTTGTCCATCGATATTGTTTAATTCACCCTTGCCAACTCCTTTGATGTAATATTTGACCTGATTTTTCTCGATAAAATTTTTCAAAAACTCTTGATCTGTGATGTTGGGATTTTGCTTTTGAATTTCATCTCTTTTTCGAAGCACACCTTGAAACAGTAGATAGACTTCACTTTGGATTTTCAGGGCACGGTGTCCCCAGTCTTCCATCAGTTGGTCAGCATTTCGGGATTCGGGATTAATTTTGAAAGAGCTATTGATAAGATTTAGAATCTCTTCCAATTTGGAAGCATCGGCTTGAATTTCTTCGGGATCTAAATGGGGGAACTCGAAATTTGCACCAAATTCATCATCTGGTGTTAAATGGTTTTTCATCGGATCTTTTGGTGGAGAAGCCATCACATGGGATGGAACTGCCATCAAAAAAGCCATCAAAATCACAAGGCCGCACCGCAAGCGCGAGGGGATCGATTTGCCAAGTTTACGAGGCATCATAGATCGGTCTCCGTTCGAAATTCTGTTGATGTTGGGATCGCCGGGAATCTAGCCTAAAACTCTTCTGAATTTCAAAAGAAAAATGTTTCAGAGTAAATTTTTTATTAAGATCTTGCAAAAAGGAGGGTGCCTGTGATCTTCTCTGAAATTCCTTAAAGATCAGTTGCTTACAGAGTGTGCAAAAGCCTCAAAGATGTGCAAAAATTACCTGTGCAATGTGAAGATTTCTTGAAAGAGGTATTCTATGTCCCATCTCCTGCATTTCCAATTCCTATTCTGTTTTGTCCTAACATCTTTCTTTCAAAGCTCGGTGGTCAAAGCCATGACGTACTCCCAATTCACTCAGCGACCCAAGCTTGTCGTCGTTCTTGTGATTGATCAATTTCGTGCCGATTATTTGACTCGCTTTGAAAAGGAATTTCGTCCCCAGGGATTCCGAAAATTAATGCAAGAGGGTGCCTATTTTCCCTTTGCAGAATATGATGTCTTGCAAAATATGACTTGCCCCGGGCATGCGATGATTCTGACGGGATCATACCCTGCCAACAACGGAATTGTTTTGAATGAGTTCTACGATAAAGAGAAGCAGAAGGTCGTCTATTGCGCCGAAGATGATCAAGATGGAATTTCTCCCCGACGTCTAAGGGTTTCGACGGTGGGAGATGAATTAAAGTTAGTCTCTTCAAATTCAAAAGTGATCAGTATCGCACTGAAAGATCGCAGCGCAGTGATGTTGGCAGGCCATCGTGCCGATGTGGCTCTATGGTACGATTCAACAACAAATCAATGGGGAAGTAGCAGTTTTTATCCAAAGGCCACGAAGGATTCTTTTTGGAACGAGCTGAATCAAAAACTTCAGCGGCAAGTTCAAGATAAAAAACTGGATAAATCCGTGGTGGTTCAGACCGTCATGATTGATCAAACAGTTCAGCTGGCACAAAAAGCTATTCAGATGGAAAAGCTAGGAAAAAGGGGCGTGACCGATCTACTGACATTAAGTTTTTCAACCCATGATCTTTTAGGCCATCGTGTTGGGATGTTAGATCCCTTGATGAAAGCGATGACTTTGCATGAAGATCGAGCGCTGGAAAGCTTTTTCCAATTTTTGAAAAAAGAAAATCTGTTGAATCAGACGCTGATTGTTTTAACAGCAGATCATGGAGTGGCTCCGGTGGTGGAGTTTCAAAAAGAGAATAAAATGCCATCGGATTACTTCCCAATTTTAGCTCTGTATAAAAAGTGGAATGAACTGTTGGATGCTCAATTTGGTCGCCCCTCTCAGCCTTGGTTTCATTTTATGGCGATGCATTTGTATCTTCAACCCAAGGCCTTACTCGAAAGAAAAGTGTCTGAAAAAGAAGTGCTGGAATTTTTGCAGCAAAAAATCTCCTTAGAAAAGGGAGTCTTCGCTGTTGTGACCAAACAGCAGATTCAGCGGAAAGAAAACTTACCTGAATCCGTAGAAAAACAGGTTCTACGTTCTTATTTGCCAGGTCAAAGTGGAGATTTGATCATGATCCCAAATTCCTTCTATTTGCCCAGCTCCGAAGTGAAGGCGAATCACCTGACTCATTACTCCTATGATCGCACGGTGCCTGTGGTGTATTGGGGCAGAGCCTTTCGTTCATCTGTGTATCCAGGTGGCCACGTGATTGATATTGCTAGCACCCTGAGCTTTGTGCTTGGAATGACAGCACCCAGTGGAAATCAGGGGCAGGTTCCATCGCAGATACTGAAATAATTTCAGGTATTTCAATAAGATTTTATTTAGACGCCTTTGCTCAATGCAAAAAAGCTTTTCAAGTTGCAAAAAAATCTGCAGGCTTGGTGCACGTTTTTTAGGGGGTAAAAAATGTCCATCCAAAGCACTCTTCGTCTGAATCTTGTTTTTGCATTTATTTTCAGCCTTTTGTTGGCATCAACGGTTTTTGCTCTTGAACCCTTGAATGAGCAGGAACTGCAAGATATTACGGTGGATGTTCCCAATCGCGTCCTTTTTCCTATCGACGAAAATACATTTCGTTCTTTACGCTTAGCTGTCGATGATCCTCAAAAAGCGGCCGAAGACCTGCAGTTATTTGAATCGGGACTTTTTCATCAATTCCTCCAATTTGAAAAGACCATGGAAGATGTTCGTCAAACCATCAAGCGACGAACCTATGTCGATGAGAGCGGTGTCACAATTGTTGAGATCATTGTGGATCGTTACATTGGACATGTTCGCTATGATAGGATTCGCGTTGCTGGTGATTCCAACAGCGTTGTGGGGGGTGTGGATGTCAAAGGTTTGGATGTGCATGTCCACTTGTGGGTCAGAAAACGCTCGGATTGAATGTTTTAAAACCTGTCCGCGATAACAACTCACTCGAATGAGTTGGTGTTAGCAAAAGGAATTCTTCATTTTCGTTTTTACGGCCTTTCACGAAAATATTTCACCGAGTTCAAAATAAAGTTGCCCCTATCCCTTGGGTAGGGTAAACCCCTGCGTCT
>CAZFSX010000304.1:3178-3454 GCA_964522115.1 uncultured Pseudobdellovibrionaceae bacterium
GGCATGGTGGATGCTGCGAAAAATGCGGGTGCAACCGTGATTAATTCGACCTTTCATCACTTTTCTCCCTATGGAGTTTCTGGTGTGGTTGTGATCCAAGAAAGTCACTTGGCCATCCATACTTGGCCTGAATTCCAGTACGCAGCGGTGGATCTTTTCACCTGCGGCGAAACTGTGGATCCTTGGGTTAGCTTTGATCACTTTAAAAAAGTATTCCAAGCTAAAAACCACTCGGCCTTAGAAATGCATCGTGGATCCTTATCCTTGATGAAACGC
>CAZFSX010000305.1:0-3453 GCA_964522115.1 uncultured Pseudobdellovibrionaceae bacterium
TTTATAAGACAAGTGGTCGGTATTTTACGGCTGTTCCGTAAAAATCGGTCCGAAATTTACGGAACCGCCGTAAAATACCGACTATCGTCTCTGTAACTACTTGATTTTATTGACTTCATAATTTTTGACAATGAGATTTAAATCACGAGATCTGCACGATCACCCAAAACATCAGTAATTCACTTTTTCATGCATTTTTGATGTAGAAAATTCGGTAAGGATAAGAAATAGAAAACAAAATACTCATCATTATTTAGTAAAAACATATACTTATAAAAATACGTAAAAAATGTACTGCCAATACATTTTTTACGTATTGATAATACACTTTTTACGTATTATCTTGAAAGAGTAGGAGGTTCAAAGTGGAAAATCCTTTTATGTATGGAAAACCTGTTGAAGGTGAATTTTATTTTGATTTACCCCATCTTAAAAAACAGATGAAAGAATTTGTTGATGCTAAAATAAATGTTCTGGTCATGGGGCCTCGACGTTCTGGCAAAACATCTTTTTTGAAATCTTTTTTAAAAAGTCAACGTGACAGTCAACGTGTCGTTATCGATATAGATGCATTTAATGTTCTTTCACATAAAGATTTTTTGAATCAGGTCATTCATGCTTTAAAGCGAGAAAAAACAAACACACAAAAATTCTTCGACTGGATACGTGGAGCAAAAGATCTAGCTCCAATTTTTAAATTCGAAGCAAATCCTCACTCTGGAGAAGTCGAATATTCGATCAACTTCAGTAAGCTTGAAGAGTCAGATACAAAACAAGCAATCTTAAATATATTAACAGGATTCAAAGCTCTTCGAAATAAGAATGGACTGATTGTTTCGATCGATGAATTTCAACGTATCGGAGAATTAGAAGATGGAGGCTGGCTGGAAGCTACCCTAAGGTCTGTGATGCAAGAATTTCCAGATATCGCGTATATTTTTACAGGATCGAGAAGAAGTATTCTAGAGGATATGTTTAACAACTCTAAACGCCCCTTTTATAAGTCATGTAAACAGATTCAATTTCCTGTCTTTGGTGTGGAATTTTCAGAATGGATTATTCAGCGTCTTCAAAAAGCTTCAGTTGTCGCAAGCCCTGAAGCTATTCACTATTTGCGAGAAAAAGTAGCCGAAACTCCAAACTATGTTCAAGAGGCTTGCTTTCACCTTGTTTCACATGGAATTCGAGTCGTCTCTATACAGCAAGTAGATAAAATTTTGGATATTCTTTCATCACAGGGTTCTTATTCTTATGAAGCTCTTCTGAATACATTAACACCAGTACAGATTAAATTTTTAAGATTGTTTCTCGGAGAGGGAAAAGTCGACTACTCAAGAGATGTTTTGCACAAATATGAAATTAAAACAGGTTCCAATTTGCAATCTGCTGCGAAAGCCTTAGTGGACAAACAAATTATCGTCAAAGAAGCCTCTGGAGGATTCTCATTTGATGATCCGATGTTTAAAATCTGGCTCAACAATAAACTCAGTTTGAAATAAAGACTTGTTAGAAAATGGGCGTATTCCACTGCATATTCACTCAAATTCATAAGTTTGAACTTGGCATTTCCAACCGCAGGCTGTGGGGAGTTCTGTGGATAAGGCTTGGTAGGAACGGGTCGATGGCAGTGATGGAAAATAGGCATCACCTGGAATATTTTCTTCGATCACGGTCAAATACAATCGGTGGATGATCTGCATGGATTGTTCATAAATCTGTGAACCACCAATGATAAAAACTTCTTCGGGCCACGAATTTCCATGGGTGCTTAAAAGTTTTTTTGCCCAAGCTGTTGCTTCATCCAAAGACATCACAAAGTGAACCAAGGAAGAGTCCGCTGGCAGAGATTGATTTTTTTCCATTGCATCCCTGGAAATCACAATATGGTAACGACCCTTCAAAGGTTTTCCCAAACTATCAAAAGTTTTGCGACCCATGATCAAAATAGATCCCGCAGTTTTTTCACGAAAAAACTTCATGTCCTCGGGAAGACTCCACGGCAATCTTCCATCCCGACCAATCACGCGGTCTTTTGTCATGGCTGCAATGGCCGAGACAATCATACAGCCACTTCACCTTTGATGGCAGGATGCGGGTCGTAACCAAGAATTTCGATATCTTCAAATTTAAAATCAAAAATATTTTTAACTTCAGGGTTTAATTTCAACTTCGGCAAAGGACGACATTCACGACTTAGTTGAAGATGGGTTTGATCCAAATGATTTCGATACAAGTGTGCATCACCCAATGTGTGAACAAAATCCCCCACTTGCAAACCACAAACCTGAGCCACCATATGAGTCAGCAAAGCATAGCTAGCAATATTGAAAGGAACTCCCAAAAACACATCCGCACTTCGCTGGTAAAGCTGACAACTTAATTTTCCATTGGCCACATAAAATTGAAAAAAAGCATGGCATGGAGGCAAGGCCATTTTGTCCACATCTGAAGGATTAAATGCCACAACCAACAATCGACGACTGTCTGGATTTTTTTTAATTTGTTCGATCACATTGGAAATTTGATCAATGCTTCGTCCATCAGGAGTCTGCCATGAACGCCACTGCTTTCCATAGACAGGACCAAGATTTCCATCCTTATCCGCCCACTCATCCCAAATGCTCACGTTATTGTCTTTCAAATACTTGATATTTGTATCGCCCTTCAAAAACCACAGAAGCTCATGAATGATCGAACGCAGGTGCAGCTTCTTTGTCGTGACCATGGGGAAACCATCTTCCAAACGAAAACGCATTTGATGTCCAAATACACTGATGGTCCCTGTACCCGTACGATCTTCTTTCGAAGTTCCATTTTCCAAAATTTCTTTCATCAGTGCATGATACTGCTTCATTGTGACTCCTTGTCTGGACCTAAATCCAGAATTGCAGGAATTCTAAGGTAGGAAGCATCGAAGCGCCAATGGGAATTCATAATGACATTTTGCATAAGCCAAATTCTATGCTTACAATGGAGTTTATGGAAATTCGCGACCCCGTCCACGGCACCATTTCAATCCTGAAGCAAGAAGTTCAAATCATTGACAGCCAGGAATTTCAACGTCTGCGCTCGATCAAACAATTGGGCTTTGCAGAATTTTCCTTTCCTGGAGCGACTCACAACCGGTACATCCATTCCATCGGAGTCTGCCATTTGGCAGGTCAGGCCTTTGATTGTATCTTTGATAAATTTACTTTTTCCAGCAAAAGCACGCGCCGAAGACTTCGCCAAACTTTAAGACTTGCGGCTCTTTTGCATGATATTGGCCATGGTCCACTTTCGCATACGACCGAAGAAGTAATGCCTTCGCTGTCTGAATTAAAGTTGAAAATTTATCAGCAGAAAAATAAAAAAGAAAATCCAGATCGCAAAGCCACTCATGAAGATTACACCATGAAGTATTTGACGGATTCTGCTTTGGCCGAATTGCTGCGACAAGAATTTTCTGATCTT
>CAZFSX010000306.1:0-3446 GCA_964522115.1 uncultured Pseudobdellovibrionaceae bacterium
GTGTCAGTTTTGATGTGAAGAAGGGCGAATTTTTGGTCATCATTGGACTCAGTGGTTCCGGAAAATCAACTTTACTTCGTTGTGTGAATCGACTGCATGATCCGACATCGGGCGAAATCATTTTTGAGGGGGATGATATTGCGAAGATGGAAGGACGTAAAATCAGTCAGCTTCGTAAAAAAATTGGAATGATCTTTCAGCATTTCAATTTGATCCCTCGTCACACAGTTTTATCCAATGTTTTGATGGGACGATTAGGGTCCACAGGAACCTTGAAAAGTCTATTTGGGATCTTTAAAAATGACGATAAAGAAAAAGCCTTGCGCTATTTGAAATTGGTGGGCATCGCAGACAAAGCAAAAATTCGTGCCGACCAGTTGTCAGGTGGACAGCAGCAGCGTGTGGCGATTGCGCGTGCATTGACTCAGGATCCTGCCATTTTGTTGGCAGATGAACCTGTTGCATCCTTGGATCCAGCGACTTGTCATACCGTGATGGATTATTTGAAGCGTGTGAATGAGGAATTGGGAATTACGATCCTGTGCAATCTTCACTTCTTAAGTTTGGTTCGTCAGTATGCAACTCGTGTGATTGCATTGAAGTCTGGTCAAATTGTTTTTGAAGGTAGTCCTAATGATATTACCGAAGAATGGTTTGAAAAAATCTATGGTCAAGGCGCTAAAGAAGTTCACGTCAACTAAGGAAACAGCATGAATAAAATTTTTGGAAAACAGACAATTTTTGATAGCGTGGTCTTTAGTTATTTGATGACTGTGTTTCTTGCCTATTCAGGGCAGCACGATGCTTTGACTTCGGAAAGCATTGTTAAGCATACGGTCATTTTTCTTATTCTCTTTTTATTGGGTGGAGCTTTAAGTCTTGTTTTGAATAAAATGGGAATCAAAACGTGGGGGGAATTGATTTTTGAACCTGCCTACAAAAAAGCTCAGGGAACGGATCGTTCATGGTATAAATCTTTGTGGGGTTGGCAGATTTTGATCACATTATTTGTCACCTGCGCCGTTGGAGTGGAGCAAACACATTTTTCTTTGATTGAACTTTTAGATCAGGATGGTTTTGAAGGAGCAAAGAAACTGGCAAAAGGTGTTTTGACTCCTAATTGGTCTGTCTTGCCCAAAGCTATTCGAACGATGATTGAAACAATTTACATGGCATTTATGGCAACGGCTCTTGCTGTTCCCGTGGCTTTTGTGCTTTGCTTTTTTGCTTCAAAGAATATCATGAAGCATCCTTTGGCTTTTGGTGTGTATTTTCTTCTGCGATTGCTTTTAAATTTTGCTCGATCCATCGAGGCCATGATTTGGGCAATTATTTTCTCTGTATGGGTAGGAATTGGGCCCTTTGCAGGGATGATGGCTTTGATGATTCATTCCGTGGCTTCTTTGGTGAAACAGTATTCTGAAATTGTCGAAACTGTTTACGAAGGACCTATTGAAGGTATTCAATCGACGGGAGCCAACAAATTACAGACAATCTGGTTTGCGATTGTTCCACAGGTATTCTTACCTTTCATTTCGTACACGGTCTATCGATGGGATACAAATGTGCGTATGGCAACCATCGTTGGTCTTGTTGGTGGTGGTGGTATCGGTAATCTGCTGAACATGTATCAAGGTCAGGCGATGTGGAGTGAGTTGGGTTGTGTGATTGTTGTGATTACTTTCGTCGTTTGGGCCATGGATACAATTTCGGCTTATCTTCGAGAGGCTTTGAAATAAGATGTCAACCAACTCTATTTTTCATTACGAGTTCACTGTTGTCGAAACTCACTTGGATTTCATGGGGCATATGAACAATGCAACTTATTTGCAAGTTTTTGAAGAGGCTCGTTGGGAAATAGTTGTTCATCGTGGCTATGATTACAAGATGATCCAGAAATCCAAAAAAGGACCTGTTATCTTGGATGTGAAGTTAAGATTTTCTCGAGAGGTGACTTTACGAGAACGTGTTCGCATCACAACTGAATTCTTAAGCTACCGTGGTAAAGTGGGAACTCTTCGCCAGACCATGTACAAACAAGATGGGACGGTTGCAGCAGAAGCAGAGTTTACAACGGGATTATTTGATATGGTAGAACGCAAGTTGATAGAGCCAACCCCTGAATGGAAGATGGCCGTTGGTTTAGCTGAGTAGATTTTCAGCAAAATATCATTCTGTTTTCATTTGATATACGTTCGATTTTCATTCCCCCTGTTTCTGGGGGATTTTTTTTTCACTCTCCATTTTCTGTGTCAGTATTCGCCCTTTTCAAAGGGTGATTATGAATCGTTTCTTTCTATCATTTTTCGTCATGGGTTTTCTCACTTCTTGCAAACCGACAGAGGTCAGTCCTGAAAGTCATGCGGTGACTTCCGTTGGGGGTTCGGTGGAAGTCTCTTCCAAAGACTCTGTACTTCAAGACGAAAAAGAAAAGGAACAGGAGCGGCGGCAAGAACCAGCGGACCAAGTGTTGCCTTTGGAATCTGCAAGTGAAGTCGAAAGTGGGGAAGACATTTCCTCCGAAGACGTTTCGGTCGAGGTGAATTCGCCGAAGGATTTATCAGAAAGTTCCTCGCATCTCACTCAAAGAATGATATGGCAGTCTCTGGATTTGCCCACCAGTATACCATCTGCTGAATTCATTCCTTCGAATGGCAAAAAACGAGTTTTATTCTTAAACCCTATTTTTTCCACTGGAAATACAGGATCACAGGTACCAGGCGTGAGAACAAAGTTTGAACAGAACTCTGCAAGTGCGTTGTCGCAGAACTTAAATGCGGCGTCGGACTCTTCTGCCATGGTGGCGGCATCGTCTGGATTTCAATATCATCCTTATTTATTGAGTGAACCAAGTTGGTGGCATCAACCTCTGCTGAAGTTACAACCTTTGTCTCAGAAAGAGACGATGATCCTTTCCAGTTGGGCTCCTTCAGTTCAGGATTCTGATCTGGAAAACCTCTTGCATGAGGCCCACGAGAGCTTGGAAGGAGGTCACCCTGTGGAATCTGGCCTTCGTGGAAAATGGAAAGAGTGGGTGCAGAATTTTAACATCCATGATTTTGTCCTGAATGGATACAGGTGGATTCAAATGAAAAAAATGGATCCTCGTTTTAAAAATGATGCCTTGAATGTGGCATTCTTATTTGGGGTCAGTCATGGCTTAGAAACAATGGCTGGTCCCACCGCCTTGATGTGGGCACAGCATGCTGGGGCTGGTCCTGCGGAAATAGGTTTGATAGGGACTGTGGGGTTTATGATTTCCATTCCAGGTTTTGATCCCCTGTGCATGATTCTGGCAAGTTTTTATAAAACCAATGATCAGTTCCGTCGCGTGATCACTCAGTTGCGAGTTGTGACTGTGAAGTCAGTTCAAGTTTTTGCCAATCTATCCGGAGTATCGACTGTCTTGGATCGTGCCTTTGCCCTGCGCCCAGCGAAAGAACGCT
>CAZFSX010000307.1:0-3441 GCA_964522115.1 uncultured Pseudobdellovibrionaceae bacterium
ACTCTTCCTTCAAAGGACTTGGTTAAGTTTTGGGTTGTGGATTTCTGGGCCAGTTGGTGTGGGCCTTGTCAGGAAAGTTTTCCCTATTATGAAAAACTTCAAAATCAATATAAAAAGGCTGGTATTCAATTCATTGGCCTCAGTGCAGATGAGTCGATTCAAGATGCAAAAGACTTCCTAAAAGGCAAAGAAGGCACATTTCCTTTGTTTTATGATCGTTTGAAGTGGAATGATTTGTGGAAAATAAATACACTACCACGACTTCTTATATTTGATAAAAATGGAAAATTTGTGAAAACTCTTCGAGGCTTTCGCTCAGAAACAAAAAAAGAATTGGAAGATTTTTTTAAATCAGTTCCTCTTCATTAGATCGTGTCTACTTTAGTTCACTTAAGCTGCAGAGAATATTTTTTCAGGGTTCTGAGATGATGTTTCCATCGTGGATTTGTGGCCATGGATTGGGCTTTGGGCTTCAGTTGACTGAGGTGAGTTCGAGTTTGTGTTTGCTACTCCACCTTTCTGGTTTCGTGCGTATGGAAGTTGGACCACGAAACATGTGTTTGAGTATTTCTCATCTACGAAAACAGTTCCTTGGTGGTCTTGAACAATTCGAGCGATTAATGATAAACCCAATCCTGTCCCCTTCCCAGCCTCTTTCGTTGTAAAGAAGGGTTGCATGATTTTTTGACGTATCTTTATTGGTATTCCCTTTCCAGAATCTATCACACGGATTTCAATATGAGTTGGTAATGCCTGAACCTTCAGTTGAACCCATTTTTCTGGTAATTCTTGAATGGCATCAAACGCATTATTCAAAAGGTTAATCAATATTTGTGAAATTTGAACAGATCGACATTCGAAAAGGATTTCTTGATCCGGAATTTCAATCTCTAAAGGAATATTGACTTTTGAAAATCGAAAGCGACTTACTTCCAATGTTTCGTCCAGTATTTTTTGCAAACTTTCTTTTTCAAAAGGTAGATTGCTACCATCTCTGGCGGCAGCTTTCAGACCGCGGATAATTTTATCGATTTTATCAACCATCGCCAGGATGCGATCTACACCATCTTTAATTTTAGAGGTATTTGTTTCGCCTTTATTTAAGCTGCTAATAATATTATGACCCTTACCTCCAATGATAGCCAATGGATTATTGATTTCATGGGCTATGCTGGCCATCATTTCGCCTACAGCAGAAAGACGTGCTGTCGTTTCGATGATTTTATCCTTTCTTTCGATTTCTTCTTGAAGCTCCATATTCTTGTCTTGATCTTCTTGATTCCATTCAAATAGTCTTCGTCCCAAGATAATCAGTAAAAGAACACTTAAGAATCCATAAATCCAGTAACTGGATTGGGTCATCCTTGTTGTTTTTTCCTGGATCAGAATAATCTGTTCTTGTGTGTGGGATTTGATTCGTCTTTCCTTTTCAGTCAGAATGTTTGACAAGCTAATGGCTTTTAGAATCTGAGCTTTTGATTCATTAGAATCGATTTTTTTTACATTGATCATCAGTCCATCGACGATATTTCGATAGGAGATGTAAACATCAAAGGCATCCATAATTTCTTGCGACATTTGAATAGTTAGATTGTTTGCTGCATTGTCTGTTTCAAGAAGATATTGTTGAATTTCATGGATTCCTTGGTCTTTTTGTCCCGCCAACAAAAGTAGGAGTCCAAGATCAACAGATTTTTGTGCTTTAACAAACTCATGAAATGACTGTTGATCTTTTTCTAAACTTCTAATTTTATTATTTTCATCTACAACAAAAAATGAAATCAAGTAACCTAAGACGATCACCATTAAGACGACAGACAGCGTCCATAAAGTACGAAAAAGAGAAGTTGAATACTTACGTGTTAACTGCATACAAGGACTATCGGAAGGTCTGGTTCATCATGAGAGGGCGAACTTCATTTCTGAAGAAAATTTCATAAAAATCAAGGGTTGTATGGAGGATACTTGAAGTTAACTGTCTAGGATTGAGACAGGAATTCTGGAAATGGCAGAGTGACTTTCTTTCTGAAATGGTGTTTGATAGTCATCTTTCTGAAGAGGTTTAAAAATGATTGCAGTCAGTCAGGTGACAAAACAGTACGGTTCCAAAGTTCTTTATAAGAATGGAAGTTTTCAGATCAATCCTGGTGAAAAAATTGGATTGGTAGGGCCAAATGGGGCAGGAAAAACAACCATTTTTCGTATCTTAACTAAGGAAGAAAATGTGGACGCCGGCACAGTCACAATACCTGATAAGTTGGTCATAGGATATTTTTCTCAAAATATTGAAGATATCAAAGGCCGTTCCGCGATCGAAGAAGTGAAGGCAGGGGCAGGCCGAGTATCCATTGTAGGAAAGGAGCTTCTTGAAATTGAGCAAAAGCTTCAAGAACCCATGGATGAAGATGAAATGATGCGTGTTTTGGATGTCTATGGTCGTCTTCAAGGGGAGTTTGAGCAGCTTGGAGGTTACGATCTGGAAGCTCGAGCTGCAGAAATTCTGACAGGTTTAGGAATCGGTCCCGAAGACTATCATCGTCCCGTTGAAAGTTTTAGCGGTGGATGGAAAATGCGTATAGAGCTTGCTAAAATTCTTGCTCAAAAGCCAGATGTCTTATTGATGGATGAGCCAACGAATCATTTGGATTTAGAATCGATTATGTGGTTGGAGCAGTGGTTGCAGCAATATCCTGGCGCATTGTTGATGACAAGCCATGATCGTGAGTTCATGAATCGAATTTGTTCAAAAATTATCGAAGTCGCTCATCAAAACTTGACGGTGTATTCTGGAAATTACGATTTTTATTATCGTGAAAAAGATCTAAGAAAAGAACAATTGATTGCAGCCGCAAAACGCCAAGAGGAAATGTTAGCGAAAGAAGAAGAATTTATTGCTCGGTTCGCAGCAAGAGCTTCACATGCAGCTCAAGTGCAGTCGCGCGTGAAAAAGATTGAAAAAATTGAAAGGATCGAAGTCCCAACTGAAGAAGAGTCCATTCAATTTCAATGGCCTGAACCTCCAAGGGGTGGTGACGAGGTCGTTCGTTTTGAAGATTTAGGAAAAGTTTGGACGAAGGAAAACGGGAAGGAGCATCTTGTCTTCAAAAATGCATCAGGTCTTGTCAAGAGAATGGATCGAGTTGCTGTCGTGGGAGTCAATGGTGCAGGAAAATCAACAATGTTAAAGATCATGACCGGTGTTGTTCAACCAAGCTTTGGAAAAGTTCAGGTTGGGGCAAGTATTGTTCCTGGATATTTTAGCCAAAATTCCTTGGATGTTCTTAGTCCCAATTTGACTATTTTGGAAGAACTTCAGTCGCGACTTCCAAATGCAAATCTTGGCTATTTGCGAAGTTTACTAGGAGCCTTCAAGTTTTCAAAAGATGAAGTTGATAAAAAGATTTCAATTCTTTCAGGGGGAGAAAAAAGTCGCGTGGTTTT
>CAZFSX010000308.1:0-3437 GCA_964522115.1 uncultured Pseudobdellovibrionaceae bacterium
TCAAAGAAATTCGCATGAGTCTTCTTGAGGCGGATGTGAATTTCAAAGTCGTGAAGTCTTTCGTGGATCGTGTGAAGGCCAAAGCAATAGGTCAGGAAGTTCTAAAAAGTATTTCCGCCGGTCAGCAATTTGTTAAAATTGTTCATGATGAACTTCAGAAGACTTTGGGTGACAGTGCTGTCGATTTGGATGTTCGCGAAAATCCCAGTGTTATTTTTATGGTGGGCTTGCAGGGGGCTGGAAAAACAACCAGCTCTGCGAAGTTAGCTTTGTTTGTTCGGCAAAAGTTTGGAAAAAAACCAGGCCTAGTTCCCGCTGACGTTTATCGACCCGCAGCGATTGAGCAGCTGCAGACTTTGGGGAAACAGAATACACTTCCTGTTTTTCCAAGTGATCCGACGATGAAGCCTCAAGAAATTTTAGAAAAAGCCAAGGCGTGGGCAAAAGAAAATTTGATCGATGTTGTGATTGTGGATACAGCTGGTCGCTTGCAAATCGATCAGGATTTAATGGCCGAGTTGAAGGATTTGAAATCCATTTGGAACCCTCAAGAAATTTTACTGGTTGCAGATGCAATGCTGGGTCAGCAAAGTGTGAACGTGGCGGAAGGCTTTCATGGGGCCTTGGGGCTAACGGGCCTTGTTTTAACAAAGGTTGACGGGGACGCTCGTGGTGGAGCGGCCTTGAGTATTCGCGAAGTGACCGGTGTTCCCATTAAATTTTTGGGTGTCGGTGAAAAAGTTGCGAATCTTGAAGTTTTTCATCCTGACCGATTGGCTTCCCGTATTTTGGATATGGGAGATATTTTAAGTCTGGTTGAAAAAGCTCAGGAAGTGATCGATGAAAAATCAGCGAAAGAATCTGCTCGCAAGTTGATGCAGAATGAATTCACCTTGGATGATTTTTTAACGCAAATTCAGCAGCTGAAAAAGTTAGGTGGCATGGAATCGATGCTGAAGTTTTTGCCAGGTATGGGTGGCATGATGAAGCAAATGAAAAATATGGCTCCCCCTGATGACGAGATTAAAAAAATCGAAGCCATCATTCGATCCATGACTTTGCAGGAACGCAATGATCCCCGCATTCTTAACGCATCAAGACGTATCCGTATTGCCAAGGGGAGTGGGACGGAAGTCAAAGATGTGAATCGTTTTATGAAGCAGTTCGAGGAAAGCAAAAAAATGATGAATTCCATCATGAAAATGGGCATGGGCCGAGGCATGATGGGAGCATTTGGTGGTAAAAAGCCCCCAGGTTTTCCTTTTTAAGTCCTTATTTTAAGGTTTGTGGGTGGGTTTCAGTGGCACAGGGCCAAGAATTCCCCCTTGCTCTTTCCCTAAAAAAAGAGTACATCAACGGACTTAGTTCAAAAAACTAGATCCAAGTAATGGAAGGAATAGATCAAATGGCAGTAGTAATTCGTTTATCGCGAGTTGGAAGCAAACATTCACCTAAATACCGCGTGACCGTGGCGGATTCTCGTCGTTATGTCACTGGAAAATTTTTGGATATCTTGGGACATTACAATCCAAGTCCTCGTGGACAGGATAAAAAGCTAGTTTTGGACCTTGCGAAAGTTCAAGAATGGGTTCAAAAAGGTGCGCAACCAACAGATCGCGTAAAGCATCTTATTAAAATCGCTCAAGAAACTCAAAGCGCAGCTCAATAATTGAAGATTGAAAATTCTTTGTGACCTTGGTCCTGGAATTGATTTCATCAAAACTTTGGTTGAAAAATAAGGCTTCAAGAATAATTCTTAAGTGAGACGCTCGAAATAGATACTCGGAAAGAAAGCCTAAGTTAAATACCTTAGCCAGGTTTTTTGAAGACAAAAATGAGAGCAAACTTCAAGAATTAACTCCATAGTTGAAGATAAATGTTGGGAGAGAACAATGAATCATTCAAGCCTCAAAGATCTTGTGGAATTTATGGCAAAATCCTTAGTGGATGAGCCAGATCAAGTTGAAGTGAACGAGGTCGCTGGTGAACAAACCACGGTTGTCGAGCTTAAAGTTGCCAAGGGTGATCTTGGTAAAGTGATCGGCAAGCAAGGTCGCACGGCGCGATCCATGCGCACAATCTTGAACGCAGCAAGTACGAAACTTCAAAAGCGCAGCGTTCTTGAAATTGTGGAATAGATTTTTTATAAAAGTTCAAATGGAAAGGGCTGTCTTAGGACGGCCCTTTTTTTTGTGGTTCATGGGTTCAGGCATCTAGGATGCCTGAAAGTAAAAAGGTCTTCATTCAGGGTGAAAAAATGAGTCAAAGAAAAGTTGGAAAAATTTTAAAACCGCATGGTCTTCGTGGAGAAGTTTTCTTTTACAGTTTTTCAGGAGACTATTCCTATTTGGACGATGCTGAAACTCTTTATCTTCAAATTCCTCGGACCGGGGAATTAAAGCCTTTTCAGCTAGAAAAATCACGTCCTGCCAATGATGGTGAAATTTTGACATTGAAAGGTGTGACAGATCGGAATCAATCAGAAGCCATTTCTAAAAGCGAAGTTTTTGTTGATGAATCTTTGTTTGAGTCTGAAGAAGGGGATGATCTGTATCTTGTCGAATTGGAAAACTTTCAGGTCTTCAATGGTGGGAAAAAAATTGGTTACATTGTTGGTTTTTCAGATAATGGGATGCAGGACCTTTTTGAAGTGGAATTGGATTCTAAAGAAATTGTCTTGATTCCATTTGTGGAAGAGTTCGTTGAAGAAATTTTGCATGATCAAAAAGAAATTTATATGCAGCTGCCTCAGGGGCTTTTGGAAATCAATCAAACCTCTGAAGATTCATCGAAGGATGAAGGCGACGACAATGGATAATGTTTCACTCCGCGATGGGGATTCATCTTTGTCAGATTCTCAGTCCAACCCTTCTTTGCAAAAATGGACGGTGATCAGTTCCTTTCCAGAGATGTTGAATGCGTTTTCTCAGCAGGGAGTTTTTTCTCAAGCTTTGAAGAAGGGGCTTCTTCAAATGGAAGTCATCAATCCTAGGGATTTTACCCACGATGTCCATCGAAAGATCGATGATCGCCCTTTTGGTGGAGGCGATGGGATGATCATGATGGCTCAGCCTTTGGATATGGCCTTGAAGTCGATAGCTGCGCAAGAGCAACATGTTATTTACTTAAGCCCACAGGGATCTCTTTTTACGGATCAAAAAGCTCAGCAGTTGGCTGGGAAGAAAAATGTGGTGCTGATCTGTGGTCGATACGGTGGTGTGGATCAGCGTCTGTTGCAAAAATATGTGAATGAAGAAATTTCCATTGGTGACTACGTGCTTTCAGGTGCAGAACCCGCCGCGATGGTGGTGATGGATGCTGTGGCTCGTTTTTTACCAGGAGTTCTTGGGCATCCAGATTCAGCCTTTCATGATAGCATCACTCAGGGATATCTTGAGGCTCCGAATTATACCCAGCCTCGAGATTGGGATGGGCAG
>CAZFSX010000309.1:0-3420 GCA_964522115.1 uncultured Pseudobdellovibrionaceae bacterium
CTTTATGATCTCAGCCCCTTTATTATTGCTGTTCAATTTATTTGAAGGAACACAGCAAATTACAAAAAATCTCTTCAAAGGAATGATTGAGGTTGCTTGCTGGAAGATTGTTTGGGCGATTTTAGGCGCGATGCTTGCTGCACTCTCTTTTGGAGATGCTTATCAAGCCGAAGGAAGTTATCTCGTATTGATCGTGATGAATTTTGTTATCGCCATTGCGATGCTGATGACTCCTTCGATTGTTAAATCACTTGTTGGTGGAGGAATGCAGTCTATGTCATCTGCTATTGGCGCAGCAAGTGTTGCAGCTATGGCTGCGGCACCAGCAAGAGCAGCGACGATGGCCGCGACTTCAAGAACCGCAATCAATACTGCTGGAAACTTTGTCCATTCAAAAATTGAGGCACGAAGAGCGCGACAAGCTGAAGAACGTAAACGTCTTATGTATTAAAAAAGGAAACAAATGGAAAACACTAAAATCGTAAAACTTAAAGCTACACAGTTACCAAAAATGCTTGCTGATTTGACTCATTCTAACCAGTTTTTGAAAGTCTTCACTTTGGCATCTTTGGTTCTAACAATTTTAATGCTATTTGCAGTCATTTTCATGGCTACAAAAGAACCAACAGTAATCACTCTGAATGTTGATGGAAAAAATCTTGAGAAAACGTTGCTACCGAAGGCCGAAGACCAAATTCGAGAAGGAATTAAGAAATATCTTGAAAAACGATATCAATGGGAACCTGAAAATGTGATCAAAAAACTCAAAGAGTCTGAGGAATTTATCACGCCGACATCACTCAAGGCTTTTCAAACTGCTGTCTCAAATGTCGCCAAGTTTTCAGTTGAAAAAATTGTTTCACAAAAGGTCTATCCAGAAAAAATTGAAATTGATCTTAAAAAACAAACTGCTCTTATCACTGGCGACCGAGTGACATCAATTCAAGGTTTAAAGGCTGCTGGAAACTTGAAGCTTGAACTCACTTTTGAAAATGGCCAAAGGACTAAAGAAAATCCTTGGGGTCTCTATATCTCAAAAGAACGTGAAGAATAGAAATCGAAAACTTGCGAATTTATTTGATTCTCCCATTAAAGAACAAAAGGAGAATTATGAAAAATAGACTAATAACAATCTTAGCATTTTCCCTGATGGCTTGGAATGCCGACGCAACTCAAAGAGTTCGTCGAGTTCCAGTACAAGGAGATCAGATTGTCACAGTAAAAACTAGCATTGGGATTGCTACCATTATTCAGGTTCCAGATAGACCAAATAGTGTCGTTGTTGGTGATCAAGACTCATTTAAGGTCGAGTATCTCGATCAGGCCATTACAATTAAACCATTAACTGGAGGAGCAAAAAGTAATCTCTATATTTACACCGATTGGAAGCGATTTAATGTTGAGCTTGTTTCAGGATCAGAAGCTAATGCTGATTATGTCGTTTACCTCGAAATGCCAAAAGATAAGCCACTGGCGACTCAAACCAAAGACTTTGGCGTGCGATGGACTGAATTTAAAAATCAACTCCGAAACGAAAACTTGAATTTGAATATCAAACGAGTTGGCAGAGCAAAAAATGGAATTTTGCTAATAGAGTTTAATGTTTCTTCGACAAAGAAGGAAACTTTTAAGCCAGAATGGATTTGGTTAACTCAAATGGGAGAAACACAGCCAATCCACAATCTCTTTATGTCTTCTCTTGAAGTGTCACCACAAAAAACTATTTCAGGGGTACTTCAATTGCGAGAGGTTGATTTGAATACAAATGAAACATTCAGAATTGAACTCAGACGAAACAAAGTTTCCTATCTCACAGTTCAAAAGGTTGCCACATGGAAGCGGTAGCCAAGGAGGTAAATTTGGACATTAAAAACTACTTCCTGAAGGAGCCAAAACCATTCACGTCTAAACGCGAAGTCAATTGGTCTAAAGTTCAAACTTGGGCAATTTTAACAGTGGCCATATTGATATTAGGTCTTTTGTTAATTCCCAGTTCTGAACCAGATCAAGATACGTTTTATGAGCGTGCAGAAAAAGGAAGTCTTGAGCAAATAAGACAAGCTGAAAATGATCCCACCCAAGAGACGATCAGACAGCTTCAAGAATCTCAAGTGAATGTGAGACAAGTTCACGGCTCACTTGATTATCTCTACCGACCAACATCATCATCTGGATCATCAGGTGGTACTGGAGGCGGTAGTTCACCTGATCGTAGCTCATCAATGATACTTTCGCGTGGGGGCACTGACGCTCGAACACAGTTATCGCCAGGAACACGGGTTTCAATTCGCTTATCTAATAAGGTGACAATTGCAAACCAAGGAATGCCTGTTGTTGGAATTGTCGTTAGTGATGTTTCGGCCGAAAGTGGCCTAGCAATTCCTAGTGGTTCAAAAGTTCTTGGTGATGCTTCTTTTGACTCCGATGCAGAAAGAGCAACCATTTCTTGGCGATCTATCATACTTCCAGATGGAAGAGAGAGACCATTTTCTGCCGTAGGAGTTGGCCGTGATGGACAGGTCGGAGTTAGCGGACGTGTTCATTCAGATGGTGTTAAAAATGCTGTCGGACAAACACTGACTCGATTTGTTGGAGCATACGCTGCTGGATCGATGAACACTGGGGCCTTTGGTGCAAACCAAGGTGGCCATGAAAATGGAATGCGAAATGCTGTAGCTCAAACGGCAACAGATCGAGCCAATGCCATGGGCGAAGAACTTCAAAAGGAAAGAAAATGGATTGAGTTAGATCAAGGCATCGAGACTTATGCAGTTTTAAACCAGCCATTCACATTTAGAGATGCAGGAGCAACCTATGGGCGATAAGAATAGTCCTTCATCAAATGGTGAAATCACATTTATCGCAATAATTGGCTTGTTCTTACTGGTTAAGATTCTAGATTCGTTTTGGCTCTGGTCAAACAAATCTCCTCGTAATCTTTTGATGGTTATGGGGCTTTTGATCGTAATCATGATTCCTTTTGGACGAATCCTGTGGGTGAAAATAAAAAAGAAAAGAGACCAAAATCTTTTTTCAAAATCTATCACTGCAAAATCAGAGGATTCTGTTTTTTGCGGAACAACGGATAAGGGTGAAGACATTTGGATTAAGACACGTCAAAGAGCCATGCACACACAAGTCATTGGGACAACAAATGCAGGTAAAACTGAAAGTGTGATCTTGCCTTGGGCAATTCAAGACATTCACTCTGGAAAGGGCCTTTTGCTGATCGATGGAAAAGCTGACAATTCTCTTATAGATAAACTTTGGGCTTACACTAAACAGGCTGGTCGCGAAAATGACTTCAAGTTATTCAGCTTAAGCCGCAGAGAACAGTCGTTTCAGTTTAATCCACTTTTAGGTGGAACTGCCGAAGAAATTACAGAACGAGTATTTAATGCATTTGAATCAGGCAGGCAA
>CAZFSX010000310.1:0-3418 GCA_964522115.1 uncultured Pseudobdellovibrionaceae bacterium
TCCCGTTGCCCGCATTCATACCCAAGTGAGCCCCCCCCCATTGCCACAATTCTTCAGAAACTCGCACAAATCAATGACAACAACACCTCGTCCAGAATATTACCCTGTTAAGTTTTCACGGCAACTTCATTCATCCTGGACAAAGCTATGGGATCTGAAATAGATGCTTGAGTCGATCGAATCTTATGATCTACTGAAGGAGTTTTTTATGAATCCAAGATACTTCCTTATCCCGGCTTCCTTATTATTAACCAACTTTGCTCTGGCAGAAACCACAAACTACAGTTGCATGGCTTATTTCTATACAAAATCTGACAAGCAAAATTTGGTTCTCAGTAAGGTAACAACAAGCAACCATCATTTTGATTTTTCAACTATGACATTTGATCAAGACAATTCCAGCTGGGTGGATTTAGGTCATGATGAATACCAATCCGCTGTCCAATCAGAAGATCTGAAAGTTGTTAAAAGATTCCTTCGATCAAGTGGTAAATATGAATTACTCACTTATATCCAGAGTGAAATCCAAAGCGTCCAATTTCATTACTGCTCAGAAGTGAAAGAAGATCAGTTTGTGATGCCTTAATGGGCATCACTCTTGTCTTAAAATTGCAACATTTGAAATTGTAATCGAAGCCCTTCGATTTGAGCATTTCGAAATTCAGGTACCAGCGCTACTTTGGGAGCGACAAAGGAAGAAACAACCGCTTCCGACTTCCAAAGTGTATCCTGCCCAAGTCCAAACTCCTGACGAATCCCATCCTGAATGGTCATGCCCGCCATCGACGAGGACGTGGATGATTCTCCATAAATCATATACAGACCCATTCCAATTCCTGCATACAAACCAAGACTTGCACCCTTGGCCACATTGGAAAAATTTTTACTTGGATCTTCGCTAAAGGCCAAAGTTGCAAGCCCCACCAAGGCCCCTGCTGCTGTTCCATAAGCACAGCTCATCAGAAAATCACGCAATTCGGCAGCCTTTGTGACACTGGAAAAAAGTTGAAAAGAAATCACCATTGCCATCACCCAACCCTTGCACCATTTTCCCATACAGCCCCCTACCCTTTTAGATTGAATGCAGTTTTGATTTCCGGCAAGAGTTTTTACAAATTATGATTGCCCAAAGTTTTCAAAAACCTGAACCTTCTGATTCGCAGTTACAACCGCCAACCACCCTCGAACTTGATGACCCCCGGCAACCAATTGAATCACAGCTCGATGCAACCGATGAAGCTGACGCTCAGAAAGTATCTGAACATCGACCTGAGGCCACGAACAATATTTTACTTCCACAAGATGCAAAACTTTGCGTCTCTGAAAAAGAAGATCGACCTCGACGCCGGCAATTCTTTGATTGCGGCAAACCAATTCAAATTCAAATTTTTCAAAATATTTTAAGACAAGATCCTCAGACCAACGGCCCTTGGATTTTTTCGACAGCAACATATTCTTTCACTCCTGAGAAACTCAGGCGATGCAAGCCACGAACCGGCCCTAGCTGCTGAATAGATTTTTTATGAGCCACCGTGGAATATCCCTTGTGGACTTCTAAACCGTAACCCGGAAACATGGATCCCAATTCTTTCAAATGTCGATCCCTATGAACCTTCGCCACAATCGATGCTGCCGAGATCACCGAACAACGCAAATCCCCCTTGATCAAAGGAGTTTGACGAAAGCTCTTCGACATTCCTGGCACTGTTATTTTCCCATCCACCAGGATGTGCCCACCTTCAGAAAGAGCCAGCCCATCCACAGCCCGCTTCATTGCCAACAATGAAGCCTGAAGAATATTGATAGAATCAATTTCCTCCACAGATGCAGTCCCGACACAATATCGATGATCTGCAATAATTTTTTCACTAAGAATTTCACGTTTGGATTCTGTCAGAAGTTTGGAGTCCGTCAGAAGACTTTCCAAAGGAAGAAAAGAAGGAGCTTCGGGGTTAAAAATAACAGCGCACGCAAAAACGGGCCCAGCAAGACAGCCGCGCCCAACTTCATCGACCCCGATAATAGGAGCGGGCTGAAAAGCCCGCCAATCTACTTTGTCGTACACTGTTGCTAAATATTATGAATTAAGCTTTTGCGGCAGCAGCTGCAGCAGCGGCTTCACGTGAATTACGTGTCACAGCCAATTCAGAAACGATTGTCGCTGCTTTACCTTCAAGATCACGAAGATAGAACAAACGTGAACGACGAACTTTACCGTAGCTGACAATTTCAACTTTATCGACGGAAGGGCTTGAGAATGGGAATACACGCTCAACACCAACACCTGAAGATACTTTACGAACTGTGAAAGAACGAGCAGCACCCGCACCTTGAATTTTTGTCACGATTCCTTTGTATTGCTGAACGCGCTCTTTTTCACCTTCGCGAACTTTCACGAACACGTTCACGGTGTCGCCTGTTGAAAAATCAGCAATATTTGTGTTTTTTGCCTTCAAAGTTACTCGACGTACAAGATTTGTCTCTTTATTTTGTGCCATGGCCATCACCTTTCAATAACTAGGGAACTTAATTTTTTTGTCAAAGTCCAAGTGGTTACCACGGTCCCATCAATCGGTCAAGACAGATACTTACGGCGGATCGCACAGAAAGATGGCGAAAATCTAAGGGAGGAGCCCCTCGGATCGACTCCAAAACCCCATCGAAGGACCTCATTGTCTCGTCCGTCATTCCAAATCCAGTACCAAAAAGCAAGAAGCAAGCCTCATCTGGCTGACGAATTTGTTGGCGAAGTTCTTGGAATGTCCAATGTTTTGCACCCTCAACAGGGCGAGCATGTGTCGTGATGATCTTACAAGGGACACCCCAGTCCTTGACCGCCTCATCAATGGAGCTCGCAGTATAAACATCCGTCAATGCACGTTTACGAAAGGGGTTATAGGCTGCACCCTGCCCCAATCTCCAGTGATCCAGAATTCGATCGACGAACATGCGTTGTTCCTGCATGGGATGGATCAAGTAATAGCGTTCGATGCCATAGACCTTGGCTGCCCTGGCGATATCATGAATGTCAAAATTTGTGATATTGGTTGCAACAATCTTCTTCTTGCTGTCCAAAATAGGGTAATGCACCAGACCAATCGCCATTCGAGGAACTTTGACTTCCGTATTTTCCATGGGTTTCCTAAATAGGTTCTGCGAAGATCCGCCCTTCATCAGTAAAAGGAGATGCTTCTAAGGTTTCTTCCAATCAGGCAAATACAGAGATTCCTTCCCATGCAAATGCTCCTGGACAAAAGAGTGATATTGTTTAACCTCTTCTGAAGTTCTTGTCAGTTTCGAAAATAAATCCGGTCGTTTTTTTTATTTAAACCAACAACCAAAATATTTTAGCCACAGGGCAATCAAAACAATATTACCAGTCAAAAAAGGCGCAGGGACAGGCTGCCCCACCCAAAAA
>CAZFSX010000311.1:0-2234 GCA_964522115.1 uncultured Pseudobdellovibrionaceae bacterium
GCAAGGGTTCCTTCGTTGTAGGACAAAAGGCCTAGGTGGTGGTTAGAAGCTGAATGATTTGCTCTCGACTGCGCATGCCATCGGCGTATCCCATTTCAATCAACTCTTTGCAGAAGTCGGGTTCAAAAAGAAGGTAGCTAATAATTTCACTGGCATCTTCCAGGGGACCAAGTCCTTTCAGAAGATATCGAATCATACGAGGCAGTTTTGCTGCTTTTTTTGCCGCGATTGCCCCAATATCTCCCGATGGATGAACCCAGACATAGTCCACAGGTTTAAAGTTTAAATTGGCTTGATGTTCTTTAGGAACTTTTTCAACGAAATCATTGATTCGATTCATTCTTTCAATGTCTAGCTCGATCCCATCAAGCAAAACAGCATTTAAAAGAACGTTCACAACACGAGCAACAGAGGGGCCTGTTTTCTGTTCGATCACCTGCTGCTCAAACAGGGTTGTCGTCTGTCTTCGAACGCCGATCACCATGAGTTTTTGCGCCCCCATGTGGATTGCTGGACTGCAGGGGGCCAGGTTGCGCACACAACCATCTCCAAAATATCTTTGATCAACTTGAATCGGAGGAAATAATAAGGGAATGGCTGCTGAAGCCATGACATGTTCAGCACGAAGTTTGTTTTTTTCAGATCGTCGTCGAGCACGTTCCCAGGTTTTAATCAGGGGATCACCTTCGATAAAAGTGACCGAGGTGCTTGTTCTGTAATCCGTTGCCGAAATAGCCACAGCATGAAGTATTTTCTTTTGAATTAAGTGATCAATTTTTGTAAAGGCTAAATTATTGACAAGCAATTCACGTAAGGGTGATGTATCCAAAAGAGCTCGACCTGGAGTTGTGCCAGAAACGCCTCCAAGAGATAATTCACTCATCCATTGCATTCCAATTCGGCCTAAAGAAAGAGCGTCGGATCGAAAGACATTTTCGACGTGCAATCGCGACCATAGGTCGGAAAGTTTATGTGCTGTTTGAACAAAATCATCGGCACCTGCAGCAAGGTAGGTTGCATTGATTGCTCCGGCGCTCACCCCTGTATAAATCTGAAAGGGAGAATTTATTTTCAATTTTGCTGCAATTTCGGCGATGGCATTAATGACCCCGACTTGATAGGCTCCACGAGCTCCGCCTCCAGATAAAACCAGACCTATCATTGTTGAACCTTTCGGTTTTGAAGATAACTTTTACAAATGGCGAAAGCTGTTGGCGCAACGCTTATGAGAATAATTCCAAGAATTAAGACAGGAAAATTCTTTTTGATCGAAGGTAGATTTCCAAAAAAATGCCCAAGTCCTAGAAAGATTTGAATCCAAAGTGTGGAACCAACAAAGCTGTAAAGAAGAAATTTCTTGTAGTCCATTCTTCCAACACCGACGACAAAGGGAACAAATGTGCGCACAATGGGAAGAAAACGCGCCAAAATAACAGCTAAAGAACCATACTTTTCACAAAAAAGATGAGTTTTTTCCAGATTAGATTTTTTAAAGAAAAAGGAGTCTTCACGTCGAAAAACTTGAGGTCCTATCCAGCGACCAACACGATAATTCAAGTTGTCGCCTAAAAAAACGGCAATCATCAAACCAAGACTTAAGTACGAGTAATTGAGTGCTCCGGAATCCAAGGTCGTCATAGCTCCAAGCGCAAAGAGTAAGGAGTCACCAGGAAGAAATGGAGTCACAACCAATCCTGTTTCTGCAAAAACAATGAAGAATACTAACACGTAAAGCCAGGGTCCTAATTGATAAGACCATACTCCAAGATATTGATCCAAGTGCAAGAAGATATTTACGAATTCCATGATGATCCTTCTAAAAAATGGGTGCAGTCAGAATGAGATTAAAAGAAGAAAAGCTCTTCGGCAATCAATATATAAATTGTATTCTGAGCTTGATTGGCTAAGTGAGTCTTTATCATAATTCTTTCTTAAAAGATTTCCATCCTGGACGTTAACAAGGAGTTTCCTGTGAAAACTACACCAACAGAATTTTTAAAATCCGCTGATCCAGAAGTTGCAGCAGCCATTTCTTTAGAGTCCATTCGTCAGGAACAAGGATTAGAGATGATTGCATCTGAAAATTATACGTCCATGGCTGTGATGCATGCTCAGGGAAGTTGCTTAACCAACAAGTACGCGGAAGGTTACCCTGGTAAACGTTACTATGGTGGTTGCGTGAATGTCGATACAGTTGAAACTTTGGCAATTGAAAGAGCAAAGAAACTTTTTCA
>CAZFSX010000311.1:2244-3401 GCA_964522115.1 uncultured Pseudobdellovibrionaceae bacterium
CCGAGTCTTGGGTATGGATCTATCTCATGGTGGACATTTAACTCATGGTTCTCCGGTGAATTTTTCAGGAACTCTTTTTCAGGTCTCTTCATATAAATTAGATCCAAAGACAGAGCGTTTGAATTATGATCAGATACAGGCGACAGCGAAAGAAGTTCAACCCAAAATGATTATTGCAGGATACAGTGCTTATCCACGAACTTTGGATTTTGCTCGTTTTCGTGAAATCGCAGACAGTGTTGGTGCTTTATTGATGGTAGATATGGCGCATTTTGCAGGACTTGTGGCGGGTGGAGCACATGCGTCCCCTTTTCCTTATGCAGATTATGTAACGACAACAACTCATAAAACATTGCGTGGACCACGAGGAGGAATGATTTTAACAAACAAAGAGGATCTAGCAAAAAAAATGAATTCCAAAATTTTTCCAGGGATTCAAGGTGGTCCTTTGGAGCACGCTATTGCAGGGAAGGCTGTTGCCTTTGCTGAAGCTTTGCAGCCTTCATTCCAAGATTATGCGCATCAAGTTGTGGCGAATGCACAGGCTTTAGCCCAGGGGTTATTGTCTCATGGTCTACGTCTTGTGACTGGTGGGACTGACAATCATCTGATGTTGGTGGATTTATCTGAAAGTAGCGTCACGGGAAAAGCTGCTGAAGAAGCGTTGGATCGTGCTGGAATTACGGTGAATAAGAATACTGTTCCGAACGAAAAACGAAGCCCCTTTGTTACAAGTGGAGTGCGCATCGGTACACCTGCATTAACCACGCGTGGAATGAAAGAATCTGAAATGAAAGTCATAGCAGGTTGGATTGCAACGGTTTTGAAGCACACAGAGGATCCTTCTATTTTAGATCAAGTTCACCATCAGGTGAAGGATTTGTGCGAAAGTTTTCCCATTTATAAATAGATAATAGAAATACACTTCAGTTAGTCTTTTTTATTGAAGTTTCCATAAAAACAGATGTCTTTCCCAAGATAGATTCAGGGTTTCAATGAAAATACCTTGGGAAAGAAGATGAAAATCTTGAACAGATCCGTATTCATCAAAACGATTATTCATTTGAAAAACTCCAGGACCATGGATGTAGTCAATGTAAATTTCTTGAACGGCATCATGGTTTCGATCGGCGATAAAAATAATAAATTCATTGTTC
>CAZFSX010000312.1:0-3388 GCA_964522115.1 uncultured Pseudobdellovibrionaceae bacterium
TTCACCTTCAATGATGACACCCGGTTGGTAAGATTCTTTCAATTCAACCCATGGGTTTGTTTGCAATTGTTTCATACCCAAGCTGATACGACGATTTTCAGTATCAACCTCAAGAACAACAACTTCAACTTCATCTCCAACATTCACGATTTGAGAAGGATGTTTCACACGTTTTGTCCAGCTCATTTCTGAGACGTGGATCAAACCTTCAACTCCGTCAGCGATTTCTACGAAAGCACCGTACTCAGCCAAAGAAACAATTTTACCTTTCAACTTCGCACCAATTGTGTAAGTTGCGCGAACAGTTTCCCAAGGATCAGCTTGAAGCTGTTTCAATCCAAGGCTAACACGTTCTTTTTCATTGTCATATTTCAAAACTTTTACTTGAATTTCATCAGAAACATTCAAAATTTCTGAAGGATGTTTCACACGTCCCCAGCTCATGTCTGTGATGTGCAACAATCCATCCATACCACCTAAATCAATGAAAGCACCGTAGTCAGTGATGTTTTTCACAACACCCGTCACAACAGATCCTTCTTTGATGGCATCCAAAGTTTGTGTACGCAAGCTTTCACGCTCTTCTTCAAGAAGGGCACGGCGAGAAAGAACAATGTTTCCACGCTTTTTATTGAATTTGATAACTTTAAATTTATAAGTTTTACCGATGTAAACGTCCATATTGCGAACAGGACGTAGATCAATTTGGCTTCCAGGCAAGAATGCTGTCACACCAATATCAACGCTCAATCCACCTTTAACTTTTGCAACAACAGTTCCTTCGATCACTTCTTCGTTTTCTGCTGCTTTCGAAATGTCAGACCATGCACGTAGCATGTCGGCTTTATTTTTAGAAAGTCCGATCATTCCATTTTCGTTTTCGATACGATCGATAAGAACTTCGACTTTATCGCCAGCTTTCACATTGCGAACGCCATCCACGATGCGGAATTCGTCAATAGGGATAAGCCCTTCAGATTTGTAGTTAATATCTACGAGGACGTAGTCACTTTGAACTTCCACGACAGTTCCAGAAACGACATCGCCCACTTTGAAGTCTTGCTCTTTCACAGAAGCTTCGAACATTTTTGCAAATTCAGTTCCGAATTTTTCGCTCGCGCTTAAGTTTCCAGCGACTTCTTTGTCAGCCTGATCAAGCATTGCAAGAATTTTTGCTTTCTCAGCCTGAGTTTTGTTAAGTTGTTTAGTCATATACAATTAAAACCTCCTACTGGATGATGCATCTCGTGAGGACGATCACCCTTTAAATTTCCCACAGGTCCAAAGCCGTTTCAGCAGCTCTGGGGTTATATTGATGCGGGTTTGAAGGTCTATTTATAGATTTAGAAAGCGGAAAGTCAAAATTTATTTCAGGTTTTGTCGAACATAGGCCTCAACCCTAGAAATGACCTCCTCCAGAGGCATTTGGGTTGTATCTAAAACAAAGGCATCGGGTGGAATTTGCAGAGGAGCAACTTTCCTTTGAGCATCCTGCTGGTCCCTTTGTTGCTGAACTTGCTCGGTCAGCTGAGCATCCAAACCCTGCTCCTTAGCCCGACGCTCTGCTCTATTTTCACTGGAGGCGGTGATGTAAATCTTAACTTCAGCTTCAGGAAAAACCACGGTTCCGCAGTCGCGCCCCTCGGCAATCAACCCCTGACTGCGGGCTTGGCATTCACGCTGCCCCTGAAGCAGGGCCTGGCGCACTTTAGGAAATTGGCTAATTTGACTGGCAATGGTCCCCACCTGTTCTTGAAAAATCTCAGGAGTCACATCCTGACCATCCACCATCACCCGGGTACTTTGAGGATCCATCTCCACAGACCATGCGGAACTTTGGGTTAAATTCTGAAGGGCATTTTCATCCTTCAGATCCACTTTTTTCAACTGAGCCACATAGGCCAAACCGCGATAAAAGGCTCCAGTCGAAACCCATTGCCACCCCAAGCGCTTGGCCAGCTCACGGCTGATTGTCGTTTTCCCAGAGGCCGCTGGCCCATCGATTGTGATTACTTTTCCCATATCTATTGCTTCCATCATGTTGGATCAGAGTTCTACCATCCCCGGATGATTTGTCAATGGGCGGGGTTCGTCTGAAGTGGCAGGAAGGATGCGTGCAGGCAGGGGTCACAAGTCAAAGTCGCTTAAAAAACAAGAAGGGACAACTTGGCAAAAGCAGGAAAACTCAACGCCCCACTTATCTTCATGGAAGCAGGGACTTCTTGTGGACTTGTTTTATGAATTGATGGAAAATTTAGTTCTATGAACCTACAAAAACAAAAATCTTTTAATACAATCTGTATGTATTTTAATCTCTCCCTTAGAAATAGAACGATAAGATCCTATTTTTTAAGTCTTGTGACGGCTTTCTTTTTAATATTACAGCCCACGATCAGCTGGGGGGCTTATTTAGAAATGTCTGATTTATCCTTAGAAGAACAAACTAAAATCATATCGACTTTTGAAAAGTCTCACTGCAAAGATCCAAAGAACCTGAGAGTCTGCACGGACTACTATCAACAAAATGCCGAAAAACTTCCCAATTGCCAGAAGTACCGCAAGCATCCGAAGAAATACCGCCTGATAAGTACACTTAGAAGAGCATCCTTTGCTGAAGATAAAAAGTTTTGTGAAAGACGTGGTCTGGATCGATAATACCAGCAAAATGCCCCACCGTGTGGACCGAAATTGCTTTCTATTCACAATATCCCTGATCTTACCCCGATTTGCCGAACACTGCATTCGCGGGGACATAGACCATCTCAAAGACAAACGCCTGTGATCTATTCATGAAAAATCACTTGAATTTCCCAAACAAGAAAGTATATACTTATAAATATATACTTAAGAGGTTATTGAATGAAAAAAGCAAAAATTTTTAAAAACGGGCAAAGCCAGGCAATTCGATTACCTAAAGAGTTTCAATTTAAAGGCAAAGAGGTCTTTGCCAAAAAAGTGGGATCAGGAGTCCTTTTATTGCCCGTAGGTAGCCCCTGGGAACTTTTCCGAAGAAGTCTAGATAGATTCTCAGAGGATTTCCTCTCTGACCGTCAGCAGGAAAAACACGACGAAAGAGACGATTTACCATGAAATACATGTTAGATACGAATATCTGCATTTACATCATCAAGAAAAAGCCAGAACAAGTTCTGAAAAGACTCGCAAAAATAGATCCAAGCACCATTTCATTATCATCTATCACTTGGTCTGAACTTGTCTATGGAGTAGAAAAAAGTGAATCCAGAGATAGAAACCTTGAAGCGTTAAGCGATTTTGCGATTCCATTTGAAATACTGCCTTGGACACTTACCCAAGCTGAAGTTGCTGGTAAAATAAGGGCTGACTTAGCAAAAGCAGGAAAACTCATCGGCCCCTATGACACGCAAAT
>CAZFSX010000313.1:0-3373 GCA_964522115.1 uncultured Pseudobdellovibrionaceae bacterium
TTTTGGATCTTTTTTAGGTAAAGGTTTTTCAGGAATTTTTCTTATCATTGCTGTTTCTGATGTACCAATTCCTCCAAAATCAACTTTCACACGCTGACTTAACCATTTTGAAAATTCAACGAGGTACTCTTTTCCGTAGTCCTCATTGAGACCAACTTTAATATTAACTCTTACAATTTTAAACTTTTCCGAAGACATGGGCTCGTGAAGAGTTTTTTTCTCTTTCAGAGTTTTAATTTCTTGCTCATAATTTGCGATGAGTTCTCTAACATCTAAGATTCCAAGATTCAAACCTTCAGGTAAATTATTCGAAGTCTCTGCCGAGGACGAATTGTCTTTTTTTTCGGTGACTTCTTCTTTGAGTTCAACAAGCACTCCCACTCGATAAGAACCCGGTTGAAGTTGAATTCCAATGACTTCTTCATAATTTTTTCTAATTTTTTCTTCTATTTGCGTTCGTAGTTCCCAAAATAGAACATTTTTTGATTGTGCAACAGATAGGCTTGGACCAAAAATTAAAAAAAATATCCATGCATACAAATTATATTTTAATCTCATGAACCACTTCCTTTCGAAGAAGAAGCGGCCTTGATTTTTTCCAACATTTTTATTGAGTCTTCCATGTCTGGGTCGATATCAACAGCTTTACGGTACCATTTTTCAGCTTCAGACATATTTCCTTGAAGAAAATATACAGCGCCCTTCACTGACATTGCTTGAGCGAAATTTGGTACTGTCGCAAGCGCTTTATCCAATTCAGTATGGGCCTGTTCATATTGTCGAGTCTGAGCAAATTTTTGAGCATTCAAAAGGTGACGTATCAAACCACGAACCTGCTTGGCTTCATCGGTCCCTGGTTCAAGATGAAACTTGATTGTTTTTGATAACTCTCCCCAACGGTTGGAGGGCAGAAGCGCTTTTTCTGTTTGGTAATCTTTTTTTTGCAATTGAATTTCAATAAAATCTGCCCGAGATGATGTTAATTGAAGATGCTCAGATAACTGTATCTCTGAAACCTCTACAGGAGTAACCCCTATTTTTTTTGGATCTTTTTTCCCAGGAATACCAACAAAAACATCTGCACCTGGAGGTTCAGACAAAACAATCAGCTTCGAAGTGCATGCAGACAAAACAAAAAAAAGAATTCCCAACAGTTGCTTCATGAAATCTTTATCGGGAATTTGATTCAAAAGTAAAGTCTAGGAGATCATTCAATTTTTCTTTACGAGCTAGACTGGACGAGACGAACCCAAGACACCATTCAATAAAACAAGGACAGATTAAAATGTATATTTCTCGTTGGCAGCATGAACTTCTTCATTGGCCTGGGCGATTCCTTGAAACAAAGCGGACATCACCTGTCTTTGTGCTGAATTTTTCTGAAAAGCATTGGATTTATCTTTAAATAAAGAGACCTTTTGCATAGCCAAAAAGGCTTCTCCTTTTCGTTTAGCTTCAGTTAAAAAAACAAATAATAAAAAATCCCGAGTCGATTGTGCCATTTCTGAAACAAGGCCATTCTTTTTTTCCAAATCAGCCGTTGCGATATTAAAATCATCTGTCATCTTAAATAAAGATGTTTGAAACTTAGCGAAAACCTCTTGATCATACTGACGGAAAGTCTCTGCATACAAGGCCTCTAAAACAAGACAAGCATCCGCTTGCTTCTTTGACTGGCAAGAGACGGAATAATTCAAGGCCTCACGCCCCTGAAACATCTGATCCATCTGTTGGAAAACTTCTTTTGACTGTGTGAAATAGGTATTAAAAACTTGAAAAAATTGATCTTTAAATTGTTGTTTGATCTCAAAAAATTGAGTCAGCATCAATCCCGGGTCACTCACGGCAGCATTTTCTGCTTTTTTATTGGATGAAGCAAACACCTGGGACACAAAAAGTAGACCAATCATCAACGTTTTTAACATTTTTCCCTCCAAGAAAATGAATAAAACTGCATGGAGTTTGCACTAGATCTTGGTCCAAAAAAAGGCATTTCTTTCTTGGTCAGGTATAAGAAAAACTTAGGTTAAGACTCTAAAGGATTTCTTAATATTTTCTTATCAAGAGCTGCTTCACTTCTTCCGAAAAGACCAATATGCAATCTTTGTTAATCAAAAGGTCTTGGATTCAAAACTTCGTATGTAAAAAGAGACTTGCAATCTTTTTTACTCCGTTCCCATTTATTTGTGTGCTTTTTTTCATGAAAACCACCTGCTTTGCGGAACAACAGCAAAATGAATGCTGGATTGGGGATCGCAAGACAAAAGAACAACTTTGGTTGATCAAGGCTCTTGACTTGAATCCCACCGGCGATCCCGTGATCAATCTATGGAAAAATTATCGACAAAGACAAAGATCCACAGAAGGACAATATTGCGCAGAGTGTGAATATGCATCACAGAAAAAGTCTTCGACAGGTCTTGAAAAAATAAAGATTCCTTCACAAAAGCCCCCCCATTCTTATCAAGAACAAGACGACATTGGCTTTTTTGGCAGAATTGTCCAAATGACAAAGAAACTTTTTCCCCATCAAGCGAAACAAAATAACGTCAATCCTCCCGTCCAAGAAAGATATCCCGAAGTTAATAGGTCGATTCATCCCATCTGCATTGCCGCCTCTCTTCGTAGAGAAACAGGCTCCAGCGATTGGAAGTGCAATCATGCCAATGATAAACCAAAAGAAATGAATCCTACCAACAAGAAGCAAAAAGAAACAAATCATCTTCCCTGCATTCGAAAGGAAGAAGTCTATTATATCTCGTGGCTAACAAATTCAGCCATTCAGTGTATCAATTCATTGAATCGCCATTCCCCCTTCAATAGTTTGAAACCTGAAATTGTTTTCGGACTGATCAATGATGAATCGGCCTTTCGATTTTTCACAGGATCAAAATCTTCTGGGTTTGGAATCATGCAATTGACCTCCATCGGTAAAGAGGAAGTCCTTCCACAAGCCCCCTCAAGCAAAGATAAGAATAAAAGAAAGAATAAACTTCAACCAAGTCCTTTAGTTCAGGCCATTCAAGACAGCACCATCCCCAGTTGTTCACCTTTTAAAATGGCACTGAAAACACTTCAGAAAAATAAGAATCTTACTTCTGATACACACTCCTGCCAATTTCTTAGCCCGGGCATTGGCTTTGCAAACTCCTTGATCTTATCTTTGGCGCTCTATTTGGAATATCGTGGATCTGCGCCAAATATGACAAATCAATATCCAGAAGAAAAAATCAACTTAAGTAAAAAACTACGATACAGTACAATCGCCTACCTACAAAACAACCAACGTACAAAAACACTTCCTCTTCCTCTGCAAATCGAGCTTTCCCAATTTTTAGGGATGCATGCATATTCAAGATACGGCCCATTCACT
>CAZFSX010000314.1:0-1098 GCA_964522115.1 uncultured Pseudobdellovibrionaceae bacterium
AGGGCAAATTCCAACGGCATTAGGTCGGTAAGGGGATCGCGAAGCGAAAACACCCACTTTTTTTTCGGATCGTGGAGGCAAAACCATTGGTTTCCAATGAGAGTGATGATGGAAAACATAGATGATCCAAATCCTGGAAAAATCTTGAAGGCCTTGCAGGGCTTGTTCAAAATTCTGTTTTTCATTCAAAATCAAGATACCAGATTGTTCAGAAAAAATTCCTTGTCTTGGGATATCGTATTCATTTTTTGTCGGCCCTTGGAACAGGCCAATGCTATGGAAGTGGAAATTTAAAGACATTGTCGAACCCATTCTGAACAGGCAATGCCTACGCTGACGGCAACATTTAAAGAATTTTTTTGACCATATCCAGGAATCTGTCGCAGTTCATCACATTGTTGCAAAATATCAGCATCCAGTCCAAAGCGCTCATTGCCAAAAAGAAAAGCTGTGGGGCCAGGTAAAAAGGGTTTGTAAAGGCTGATGGATTGCGTGCAGGTTTCAAATCCAATGATACGGATTTTTTGACTTCTTAAGAAGGTCAGGGTTTCTTGCATATTTGGAAAAGCCCGGGTTGGAACAAGTTCATGAGTTCCCATACTGGATTTTTGAACTCCGTAGTCTTGGATATTCGCTGTATATCCAACACACCAAACTTCTTGGACTCCAAGGAATTCTGAAGTGCGAAGAATGCTGCCTACATTAAAAGCCGAACGAAGATGATCTAAGACCAGAATCAAAGGAAAGGGTTTTTGACGTCGTTCAGGAAGATCTTCAGTTTGAATTCCCAGATCTTGATCTTTCAGTGATCTTTTCAGGGCTCGTTCGACAGGAACTAAGTAATTCAAGAAATGCCTCAGATCCATGTCGGTTGAAAAATGATGAATCATCAAAGAAAGTTTTTGAAAGAAAGGGTCGCTATGATGTTGAAAAGGAAGAACAAGTTTTTCAAGATGTTTTAAGTCTTGTTCTTCAAATCTGAGAAGAGCATTGTATTTTTCTTCCATGGCTCGCATGTGTTTTTCAATGCGAGCCAGTTGATTATTTAACTCGGTCACCGGGTTTGGCTCCTGGGTCGGGTTGAAGGATGAATAGATC
>CAZFSX010000314.1:1108-3372 GCA_964522115.1 uncultured Pseudobdellovibrionaceae bacterium
TCCTCCGGGGCCGGCGGCCAAAACCATTCCTTCGCTCATACCGAATTTCATTTTTCTAGGCGCCAGATTTGCAACAACCACTGTGTGTTTGCCGACAAGGTCCGCTGGGTTGTTATAGGCAGATTTGATTCCAGCAAAAATGGTGCGTGTTTCTGTTCCAAGCGAAACTTGCAACTTCAACAGTTTATCTGCTTGTGGAACGACTTCCGCGGAAGTGATCAAGGCGATTCTTAAATCTATTTTGTCAAAATCAGTGATTTCAATTGTGGGTTTAATGGGTTCAATATTTGCTGATGCTAGACTGTTGTTGTCTGGATTGGCCAAAGATTGTTTGGCAAACTGGGATTTAACATCTTCAACCATGGCTTGAACTTTCGCTGGATCAACACGTACAGCTAGCATTTGATAGGCTTGGATGGTTTGATTTTCCAGTGTTTTAAAAAGGTCATTCCAAGTGTAGGAATTTTCTCCAAAAAGTTTTTCTACTTTTTCAACATAGGAAGGTAAAATGGGCTTAAGTTGAATGCTTAAAAGGCGGAAGGCATTCAGAGTGCTTGTCAGAATTTGCTGAGTTTTTTCAGGCTCTGACTCCGCTGTTTTCCAAGGGGCTTTTTCATCAAAATAACGATTTGTGATATCGGCTCCTTCGCGAATCAACTGAAGTCCTTTTGCAAAATCTCGTGCTTCGAAAAATTCAGCCACCTTCATGCTATTTTCTCGAAGAGTATTTAAGACGACTTTTCCGTCCGCATCACATTGGGTCATCTGGCCTTGGAAGCGTTTACCCAACATTTGAGCACCACGCGAAGCTAAATTTGTGATTTTTCCAACAAGTTCAGAATTTACACGATCCACAAATTCGTTCAAATTTAAATCCATATCATCGACTGTGCTGGAAATTTTAGAGGCAAAATAATAGCGCAAATCCAGTGGATTTAAGTGTTCCCCAAACGTCCGTGCAGAAATGTAGGTGCCTTTGCTTTTGCTCATTTTTTCCCCATCGACGGTAAGGTGTCCATGCACAAAAACTTGGGTCGGAGTGCGAATGCCTGCTGATTTTAAAAGAGCTGGCCAAAATAAAGTATGAAAGTAAACAATATCCTTCCCAATCAAATGATAAACTTCAGTTTTGGAATCTACGGACCAAAATTCTTTCCAAGATCGTCCTTGTTTTTCCAACCATTGACGACTTGTCGATACGTATCCCATGGGGGCATCAACCCAGACATAAAAATATTTTCCTGGGTATCCAGGAATTTCAAAACCAAAATAAGGTTCGTCGCGGGAAATATCCCAAGAACGAAGGTCTTCGTGAAACCATTCCATCATTTTGCGACTGAATTCTTTGGACGTGTGTTGCGGAAGCCATTCTTTCAAAAATTCTTTGAAGTGGTTCAGTTCAAAGAACAAGTGCTCTGTGCTTTTTTTTATAGGCTGGGTTCCGCAGACAGAACAAGCAGCGTCTTTCATTTCTGCTGGAGAATAGGTGGCTCCGCAAACATCACAGTTGTCGCCGTATTGGTTTTTTGATTGACACTTGGGGCAAGTGCCTTTGACAAAACGATCTGGTAAAAACATTTTATCGTTGGGGCAGTAAAGTTGATCGATCGATTTTGTCGATATATGTCCCTGCTTTTGGGACTCTTGAAAGATAAAATGACATAGTTCTTTATTTTCATCCGAGTTTGTCGATGAAAAGTGTGTAAACTGAATTTCAAATTTGGCAAAGTCTTCAGTATGTTCCTTCCATTTTTCCGCAATCAATTGTTCTGGAGGAATTTGACGTCGACGAGCCTCGACCATGACAGGTGTGCCATGAGTATCATCAGCACAAAAGTAAAGGCATTCATGACCCCGCATATTTTGAAATCGACTCCAAAAATCTGCCTGCAGATATTCTGTCATATGTCCCAGATGGATGACTCCATTGGCATAGGGCAGGGCTGCTGTCATCAAAATTTGACGTCGTTGCTGGGTCATGAAAAATCCTTTCAATCCAAAAGTGTGTGCCAGAATAACTTAATCTTGGAAGTCCACCACACCGGAGCCTAGATGATAAAGTGCAACTTTGACTTTTAATGCACCGGCATTGACTTTGTCACCGACGATTTTTGATCGTTCTTGAAGATCTTTGGCGACGCCTTTGGCATTGGCCCAGCTTTCAGCTTTCACGCCTTCGCTAGGAGCTTTGCTTGCAAATTCTTTCAGCCGAGGATGTAAGTCCGCAACAAGTTTGTTCAAAGAAGGACTTCCTGCATCTCCGC
>CAZFSX010000315.1:0-3347 GCA_964522115.1 uncultured Pseudobdellovibrionaceae bacterium
TTGTCTGTATTCATGAATGGCGATTGTATCTGATGGATCTAAAGCTTGAGCCGCGTAGGCATTGATAATATTTTGGCTTTCTTTATTTAATTGTGAAACCACTTGATTAGCAAACATCTTTGAAAGAACACCGTTCATTCCTTCCGTATTTAATGCAAGTAGACCTTCGATTGTTTCACCCGAGCTGGCAAAAAGCTCTGAATCAGGTGCTGCAGAAAAAGCTTTCTTTAAGGATCCAGCGTAGTTTTCTTTGAAAAATTCAGTCAGTTTTTCACCATTTCCAAAAAGTTTTTTCGATTTTCCTTTTTCATCTAAATAAGATTCTGTTTGAAGTTTCTTTAAAGAATCCAAAGCACATTTTAATGTATCTGAGGCATTTTCTTTTTCTTCGCAATCTTCTTTAGCTTTGGCGAGAAGGTCTTTGCGTTTTTCTTCGCGTTCTTCAGCAGTTAAAGATTTCGAAGGTTTTTTGTCTTCTTCTTTTTGCTTATCTTTAGTTGGATTTTCTAACTTTAAGACTAAGTTTTTGACAAAGGCTTGAAGTGTTTTATTGTTTTCGATTGAGGTATCTGTGATGTCTTCAGAAGAAATAAAAGTTCCTTCTGAGGTGCTGCAATCTAGACAAAATGTACCTTCAGTATTTCTTGTGACTTTGATTTTTAGTTTCTTTTTGTCTTTTGCATCTTTTTCAACTGCCACTGAGTATTTATTGTTATTCGAAAGTGTAATGATTTCTTCCTTCGCCTTTTTATCAACCGTCGAAGACATGCTCACGATTTGTAGCGATCGTGAATCCTTCGATTCAGGATTGAAGCTGATCGATGCACTCAGTGCCAGGACAAGGCTTGAAGCCATGGCCCATTTTCGAAAAGCGGGATCTTGTAAGTGTTTTTTTAAGTTCATTGTTTTCATAAAATTCCTCCTAAAGATGGGGTTTCATACCCCGTTGTTCGTCTAACTTTGTTAGTTACAAAATCTAAGCCAAGCACAGGAATCTTCTAAATACCTGCAATGGAAGGAGAATCTCAAATTGAGACAGGTGGGATCAAAAGCGATATAACAAAGGGTGACGATTGTGGGCCCTGTGTTGAAAAGATTTTCGACAGATGATGATGTGGATGGGCCTGCATCCAATGATGGACAAGGCGGGCTGTTTTTGTCATGATGGCCGCCTTTTTAAGGCGATGGTGAATTAGAATGAAGATAAAATTTTCTGTGGAAAATATTCCCCAGACATGGAAGGGGCTCCCCCTGACCCAGGATCAATGGCAGGATTGGCGTTGGCAAATGCGCCAGAGTCTTTCCTCTTTGGCACAGTTTGAATCTCTTCTTTCGCTGACAGAAGAAGAACGTTTGGCTTTTTCAAATTCCTTGTCGGCAGAATCCAACGAAAAGATTTTTAATATTCGCACAACTCCTTATTATGCAAATTTGATGAACCCCGAGCTTCAGGATCAAGATCCTTTGCGCAAAATTATGGTGCCCCATGTTCTTGAAAAACATAAGGGTCTTCAGCAAATGTTAGATCCTTTGGGGGAGAAGAAAAACAATCCTGCTCCTCGGATCATTCATCGATACTCTGATCGCGTTTTGTTTTTGGTGACAGATTTTTGTAGCGTCTATTGCCGCTATTGCACTCGTAAGCATTTTACCGGAAATGAACAAGTTTTTCCAAAACAGGAAGAGTATCAAAAAGCCTTGAACTATATTCAAACTCACCCAGGGATTCGCGAAGTGATTCTGAGTGGTGGAGATCCCCTCACTTTGGGAGATGAACAGCTTCAGCGTGTCTTTCAGGATCTCCGCCGCATCGATCATGTCGAGATCATTCGCGTCGGTTCAAGAATGCCTGTTGTCTGTCCTATGCGCATGACGGAACAGTTGGCAAAACTGTTTCAAAAATATAAACCCGTTTATCTGATGACACACTTCAATCATCCTCGTGAATTGACTCAGACTTCAGCGCAAGCTCTTGAACGTTTTGTGGATCACGGAGTGCCTGTCTTTAATCAGATGGTTTTGCTCAACGGAGTCAACAATGATGCCGCGATTGTTCAGGCCCTTTCACGAAGGCTGATGTATCTTCGAGTTAAACCCTATTACATGCATCAGTGTGATCCTTCCATGGGAACGGACCATTTGCGCACCAGTATTGAAAATAGTTTAGAAATACAAAAGGAACTGTGGGGACATCTTTCAGGTCTTGCAATGCCAACCCTGAGTGTGGATATTCCAGATGGGGCTGGTAAAGCCTACTATGTTCCTGATTTTGAAATTGAAAAAACTGTGTCGGGACGACGTTATCAAGGATGGGATGGCGTCAGGGCAGAATATATCAACCCACCCGCAAGTGCGATGATCAAGCCTGCGGATCATCACTTCTACTTGCAAGAGTGGGAAGAAATTAAAAATTCAAAAAATTAGTACATGATCGAGATCGCAAGGGGAGTGATCGTCAGGATGCCATCACCACTTCCAAATTTTGCATAAGTAGCTTTGGGATCATAGAGTAAGTTTCCCCAGATCGGAAAACGTTTTCCACCACCAAGTAGAAATCCAAAATTTGTCGAGCTGCTGGCATTTTGAAGCCCAAGTCCTGCCATAAAGTAGATCGAATTATCCAAATGCTCTTCTAGATTGTAGATGCCAGTTGCCACTGCTGTGATGGTTGTTCCAGTAACGCCACCGCCACTGACAGAGTTAAAAGAGGCAATCCCGCCGGCTTGAATTTTTGGGTAGACGTACATAAAGTAGGAAGCCGAAGCAGTAAGAACAGTCATGCTTCCTGCGCTGACAAAGTGAGCCTCGGTTGCATCCATCTTCACTTCATGGGATGGACCTGCTGGCATTTGATAGCTAGAGCTTGGAGCAAATGTCATAGGACGCTTGCCGCCGCCACGTGTTTCTGCGGATGCTTGCACCGAAAGAAAAACCAAAGTGCTGGTAAGGAATGTTTTTTTGATAAGTTGAAGTGCTGTCATGATGAACCTCCTGATGATGGTCAAATTATACTTTCTCGAGCCGAGCATGCTTGGCAACAAATTTCTTAATAGTTTGATCAGAAAATAAAATAGAAATTTTTTGCGACTCTCCATCGCCTTCCAGTTGAAAAACCTGGCCTACTCCAAAAATAGGGTGGCGAACCTTCATGCCTTTTCTGTAAGCACTTCCCGCAGAATGATCATGGTCATCTGGGAAAGATTGATATTGATCATCAAAACTTGAGCTTTCTTTGTAAGATGCATAAGACGGAGCCTCCGAACTTGCATATTTCTGAACAAAGCGCAGGTTGCCCACGGCAGATTCTTTGGAAACAAATTGATCTGGAATTTCAGCTAAAAATCTAG